>JBATMM010000499.1:0-4886 GCA_049289835.1 Saprospiraceae bacterium
TACTAATTTCTTTGCGCCTTTGCAATAAAATCGACAGTAACCGGATAACGAATTGAGAATTAAAGGAACAAAACAGAAGTCCCCTTTAGGGGATTTAGGGGCAAAAGGGAAAAGCAAGACTTCCTCCTACCTCCTCGTCTCGCCATACATCCTGCATTTCACTGTATTTGTTTTATTCCCTGTTGGGTTTTCATTATTCCTCACATTTCATGAATGGAATATTATAGGGCCGATGAAATATGTAGGTCTGGCCAATTATGAGAAACTTATTCAGGATCAATATTTTTTGAAATCCATCAGGAATACACTTGTTTTTTTAGCGATTCATATTCCATTGCAGATCGTCATAGCCTTAGGTCTTGCAGCTGTGCTCAATGAGAAAATCTGGTTCAGAGCTTTTTTCAGAGGAGCGTTCTTTATGCCGGTCGTTGTATCAGGTGTTGTCGTCACCATACTTTGGCAACAACTATATGGCTATGAAATGGGGTCCATCAATACCTTCCTGATGTGGATAGGTGTGAAAAAAATAGGATGGCTCATTGATCCATTTTGGGCGATGCCCTCTATAGCGATCATGGCTACCTGGAAAAATGTTGGTCTCTATATCATTCTTTTTCTTGTTGGCTTACAATCTGTGCCTCGATCACTCTATGAAGCCGCTGATCTTGAAGGTGCAAATAAATGGCAGAAGTTCATCTACATCACACTGCCCGGCATTAACCCTACGATATTTATGGTTGTGGTCTTGTCTACGATCAGTGGATTCTCATTGTTCATCGAACCTTATGTCATGACTGGAGGCGGACCACTCAACACAACACTTTCATCAGTGCTCTATATTTATAAGCAGGGTTTTTTCTATTACCACATGGGCTATGCGGCCACAATGGGTTTTGTATTTGCCTTGTTGATTCTGTTTGTGGTGATGATTCAACGCCTGACTATTGAAAACAAATAAAGGATGAGAAAAGCGATCTTATATATCCTGCTGTGTCTTTTTGCATTCGCATTCTTATACCCGTTTATCTGGATGGTGAGTGCATCTCTTTCTGAAGAGAGAAGTATCAAGGATATCATTCTCACACCTGTCCATTTTACATTCGAACAATACACCAAACTTTTTCAAAGCATACCGATTCTTGGTTCCTTGGCGAATAGTCTCATTGTGGCCACAGCAGTGACATCTGGCGTGCTTATTCTTGGTTCCATGGTAGGCTATGCATTAGCACGACATAGGTTCGCAGGTAGGAATGCGATTTTTTATCTGATTCTTTTTACGATGACCCTTCCGTTTCAGCTGACACTTATTCCAAATTATATTTTAATGGTTGAGTTTGGCTGGACAAATTCATTTGCTGCACTTATTATTCCGGCAATGCTCAATGCATTTGCGATCATTTTATTCAGACAACATTTTATGTCCATACCACAGGACTTAATTGATGCGGCCAGGATTGATGGATGTAATGAACTGCGGATTTTGTTTCAGGTATTATGGCCGATCTCAGTTCCTACGTTGATTACGGTAGGCATCATCACGTTCATGACCTCATGGAATGAAGTGTTGTGGCCCATCATTGTGATCCGCAAAGAAAGCCTCATGACCATGCCGCAACTTGTGACCTTGTATGCAGTAGGTGGTCGTTCACTTGGGCAGATCGGAATGAAGCTTGCCAGTGCCACGATGCTCGCGATGCCCATCATCATCGCATATCTCATTTTTCAAAAATATTTCATTCAAAGCATGGCCAATTCCGGTCTTAAAGAATAATAAACACTAATAAAATGCCAATACAAAGACTACCTGTACATTTTGATGCAGACCCTAAGAAAGTCATCCTTCTATACCTTGATCCAGGAGAGTCTGAACGTCTTGGAAGGTTTTCAAATTTTGTAGAGGCTATGTCTGACAATCAGGCTGATGAGTTTTACAAAAACACGACTTCACTTTTTGCTCATAGACATAGAAAGTTGAATGAAACTGTGCTCGAACATGCTCAACGAGGCTTGTCGTCTTTAAATGCTTCTTTTGATTTTTCTGAAAAACAAAAATTGGTATTTGGATCTTTTCTTTCAAAGGAATATTCAGTAGAAGCGGCGGCACTTTTTAATCCTTCTATTGTAGAGCATCCTGATCAAACAGCATTAGCTGCAGGAGAAACACGATTTGTTTTGTCACTTCGCTCTGTAGGTGAAGGACATATTTCAAGCGTAGGTTTTATGGAAGGTGTGATTGATGGTTCAAATCATATCCGATTTACTGCACAAGGCCCGTGGCGCACACCGGGTGTGAAATCATTGCCTAAAGGTGGGGATGACGATCATTATGATATTGATTTTGGTGATGATATCCCATTGCCTGAGCGTGTCATTTTTCCCCAGGCTAAAAGTGAATCGATGGGCATCGAAGATTTGCGTCTTGTCAAATTTTCAGATGGCGGCGAATCTAAATACATGGGAACATACACAGCCTACGATGGTAAAAGTATTCTCTCGAAAATGATGGAGACCACCGATTTCCAGCATTTCAATATTCGAAAATTTAAGGGCAGTGAGATTGATAATAAAGGCATCGCATTTTTTCCCCGGAAAATAAATGGGCAATATGTAGTGAGTTCAAGACAAGGCGGTGAGAAACTGACCATCATGCGTTCAGATGATTATATGACATGGAACCATAAAGAACCGCTGCAGCAACCCACAAGGGGATTTGAACTTGTGCAGATTGGAAATTGTGGTTCGCCAATAGAGACATCTGAAGGTTGGTTGATGATCACGCATCACGTCGGTCCGATGAGGAGATATACATTGGGCGTCACACTTCTTGATCTTGATCAGCCACACAAAGTGATTTCAATATTAGATAAACCACTGATGGAGCCTTTGGAAAGTGAACGTGAAGGATATGTACCGAATGTGCTTTACACCTGCGGGTGGATGCAGCATGGGGACAGCATCCTGATTCCATACGCGATGTCTGATGTAGCCTGTGGTTTTGCGTCATTAAATACCAAGGAGATTCTGGAGAGATTATTAAAGAGTAAAAAATAATGATGGACAATTCATTTCGTGTATTTATGCGGCAGTTTTGCGGTGCAATGGTTGTTGCCATGATTTTTTTGTCATTAAACCAATGTACACCAGCTGTACCCAAAACGCAGGATACTTCTCATTTTGCCGTAAACTCTGCTCACCTCGATGCATTGTATGAAGAGAAAAAAGTGGCTGATCAGGATGTGGGTATCATTCACATCTATTCAGAATATCCGGATTACCACTGGGTCGGTGACAATGATGAGGGAATCGCATGTGTAGATGATGCATCAAGGGCAGCTGTTTTTTATCTACGTCAGTATAAAAAATATTCTTCGAAAGAGGATTTGCATAAAGCCACGATGTTGCTCAGATTCCTGATGGTGATGCAGGCAGAGAATGGTTACTTCTACAATTTTATTTGGCCGGATGGAAGTATCAATAAAGATGGGGTGACAAGTGCACCTTCACCTGTCTGGTGGTCATGGCGTTCTCTTTGGGCTTTTGGTGAAGCCATTGATGTACTTGGTCCGAATAAACCGCTTTCAAAACAAATCAGTATACATCGGGATTTACTGATTAATACAATGCTAAATGAAAAATTTCTTTTTTCTACAAAAACAGATACAGCAGGTGGGGTTATGATTCCAATGTGGCTGCCGAAAGAAGGGGCTACAGATCAATCATCCATTATTTTATTAGGCCTTGCTTCAGCATACCAACAGAATATTTACAAAAACGATACACCTAAGCGATATGCTATCAACATGATGATGAATCATCTGGCCGACGGGATCATGATGATGCAAATAGAAGATCCGGGCAATTTTTGTGATGGTGCATTTCTCAGCTGGCAAAACCTATGGCATGCGTATGCTAATCTTCAATCCTACGCATTACTGTCAGCAGGTCAGGCACTGAAGGATCCGCATATGGAATCCCATGCGCTGTATGAGATCGATAATTTTTATCCGGCTGTGTATGCGAGGGGATATCTGGAAAGTTTTTGGATTCGCATGAAAAAGGGAAGAGCTATCGTATATGATATGAAGAGTGTGCCACAGATCGCTTACGGTATCCGGCCCATGGTATTTGCGTGTATGAAAGCTTATGAAGTGACTGGCGACAATAAATATAAAACTCGTGCCAGTCAATTGGCTTCATGGTTTTCGGGTCAGAATCCGGCACACGCAGCGATGTATGATCCGATGACAGGAGTTGGTTTTGATGGATTATCAGGTCCCGCTCAAATCAACAGAAACTCAGGTGCAGAGTCAACGATAGAAGCCTTGTTGACAATGCAGGTGCTTGAAGGAATGAAAAAATGAAAAATGAAAAACGAAAAATGAATGCTTCGACCGGCTAAACTCATCCATTTGCTACGGCTCAGCAATCATCCAAAATCGAAAATCGAAAATAACTTGATATGGCAGAAGTAAAAGTGATCAATTTCTTCAAGCGATATGGCGATGTAGATGCCGTATCAAATCTGTCATTAGATATCAAGGACAAAGAATTTGTAGTCCTGTGCGGACCATCAGGTTGTGGAAAGTCAACTACGTTACGTATGATCGCCGGTCTTGAAGATATTTCATCAGGCGAACTCTATATTGGTGATAAACTTGTCAACACAGTTGCTCCAAAGGATAGGGACATCGCGATGGTGTTTCAAAATTACGCATTGTATCCGCACATGACTGTGTTTCAAAACATGGCATTTGGCCTAAAGCTCAAAAAAGTACCGCAGAAGGAAATACAACAGCGTGTAGAAGAAGCAGCAAAAGTAGTAGGTCTCGAGCCTTATTTAAAACGCAAACCGGGGACATTATCTGGTGGCCAGAGACAACGCGTTG
>JBATMM010000500.1:0-11075 GCA_049289835.1 Saprospiraceae bacterium
CAGCTATCCAGTTGAATAAATCAATATGAATCAAATCATGAGCACCTATACTTTTGAACAGGGCAACAACACATATAAAAGAAGCCAACACCATTCCGCTTCCAATCCATCCTGAGCTACCCTTTGGAAGAAACCTTCCCAGTAATCCGTTGATCAGAAATCCAATTAACGGAAACAAGGGAATAAGGAGCCCCAGGAAAATCAATGTTGGATCGTTAAGTATTTGTTCGGTCACTTTTTACTGTTTATCTGTGATGTCGCAGGAGCAAACTCCTGCAACGGCATACGGCCTTGGTTGGAGTTTGCTCCAACCTTCATGATTACAACTGCTACCATTTCAATTTATTCAACACATCAATATCTGTGCTCCCGATATTCCTGTAAATGCTCATCATCAGGGCCAATCCTACTGCCACTTCAGCTGCAGCCACCACCATGATAAAAAACACAAACACTTGTCCATCGCTATTGCCACTGTATGCTGAGAATGAAACCAGCAATAAATTCACCGCGTTGAGCATTATTTCAATACACATCAGCATGATGATCGCATTGCGACGAAAGAGTACACCCATCACCCCGATACAGAATAAAAAAGTGCTTAAGACGAGGTACCAGTTCAGGGGTACGATTTGATCAGCGTGTCCCATATCAGTGTTTTTCTTTTTTAGCGAGAACGACTGCTCCGATCATGGCCGAAAGAAACAGGATAGATGATATTTCGAACGGCAATAAATAATCCGTGAATAGTCTTTGCCCCACATGCTGAATCATACCATTTGTTGATGGGGGAGGAAAAGAAAATGGTTCTAACGTTGTAGATTTCATTGCAGCAATAAGAATCAGGAAAAGCATACCGGCAGAAATCGTCGCAGCGAATTTCAATTTGCCCGATTTATGAGGCTCTGATTCCCGGTTAAGATTGAGCAACATCACTACAAAGAGAAAGAGAACCATAATGGCTCCGGCATAGACGATGATATGCGTGATCGCGAGAAACTGCGCATTCAGCAGAATATAATGACCGGCAATGGTGAAAAAACACACGACAAGCGAAAGGACACTATACATCGGATGCTTTGAGAACACAACCACAAGTGCGCTTGCAATCGTCATCGCTGATAATATGTAAAAGATAAGTTGGCTCATTCGTTTTTATCTAAGCGTATATTTTCTAAAAGGAGAAATTATACTCTTGGTTTTTCATCCATTTCATAATGTCTCTTTCGGATACCAATGTCGATTCTTTCTTCAGGTTTAATTCCTTCTACCAGAAGATCTTTTCCATAGATGAATTTATTACGTTGATAATTAGAAGGAAGAATCCGGTCGGTAAGATATATAGCGTCTTCAGGACATGCCTCTTCACAAATACCACAAAAGATGCATCGCAGCATATTGATCTCATACATGGCTGCGTATTTTTCTTTCTTGTACAGATGTTCTTCACCTGGCTGACGTTCTGCAGCTATAATCGTAATGGCTTCGGCAGGACAAGAAACAGCGCATAATCCACAAGCCGTACAATTCTCCTGCCCCTGATCATTTCTTTTCAAAACATGAACCCCGCGATATACCGGAGCGATGTACCGTTTTTCTTCGGGATAACGTGTCGTAGCTGCTTTCTTAAAAAAGTGTTTGATCGTAATAATCATTCCCGAGAAAATGGCCGGCAGATATAACATCTCCAACCAGTTCAGTTTCTTTTTATTGATAGCTTTCGATCTGTCAGTCAGCTGCATAATGTCTATTTAAAAAACGTAAGCCACGCTCCTGTAACCAGTACATTGACTATGGACAAAGGTATCAGTATCTTCCAGCCTAACCTCATCAATTGATCATAACGGAATCGGGGTAATGTCCACCTCACCCACATAAAGAAAAAGATGAAGAAAAAGATCTTCGCAAACAGGACTGCAACGCTCACAATGGCAGCCCAATTAGGTGACAAACCAAGACTATCTATCCCCGGAAAATGATATCCTCCGAAAAACAGGCATGATATGATCGCTGAAGAAATAAACATATTGATGTATTCAGCGAATAAAAACAGCCCTAGCTTCATTGAGCTGTATTCTGTATGGTACCCGCCTACGAGTTCACTTTCTGATTCAGGTAAATCAAATGGAGCTCTGTTGCATTCAGCAAATGCACAAATCAGAAAAATGAGAAATCCTACCGGCTGATAAAATACATTCCAATGAAATCCCTGCTGCATATCCACGATCTCACGGATACTCAATGATTGAGATAATAGCAAGAGTGCAATGATCGCCATGCCCATGGATAGTTCATAACTGATCATCTGTGATGATGCCCTCAAGGCACCCAATAAAGCAAATTTATTGTTCGATGACCAACCACCGATCATGATGCCATAACCTCCTATGGATACAACCGCCAGGAGATAAAGAATGCCTACATTAAGATCAGCAACTTGCAGAGTGAACACATGACTTCCAAAATGAAGAGGCATGCCCCATGGAATGATGGCACTGGTCATCAAAGCGGTCATCATGAAAATACAAGGTCCTATGATGAAGAGAAACTTGTCTGATGCTGAAGGAATGATTTCTTCTTTGAGAAAAAACTTGAGGCCATCTGCAAGCGGTTGTAACAATCCAAAAGGTCCTGCTCGATCAGGCCCAATGCGATCCTGAAGGAAAGCCGCGACTTTTCGCTCTCCATAGGTGGAGTAGGCAGCGATCGCAAGACTGATCACGAAGATGATAACGATCAGAATAGTTTTATCCAGTAGAATACTCCAATCCATTATTCTGAGATCGCTTTTATATCGTTAAGATGAAACTCATTCGGTTTCACCAGATTTTTATATTTATTGGCTGATATGACAGAGTGTCTGCTGATATTGCGCACACCTTCTATCGTCCAGTCTCCTGTATGCTTCTTTTCAAAGCGACATGTATTGCAAATGAATTCATCCACTTCTCCCCATTCATCTTTACGTCCTGTCACTCTCAGGACTTCTTCGCCTTTATACCAGAGTACAACTTTGCCTGAACATTTATCACAATCACGATGTGCGTCTACAGGTTTTGTAAACCAAACGCGACTTTTGAAACGGAATGTTTTATCCGTCAATGCACCTACAGGACAAACATCGATCATGTTGCCTGAAAAATCATTGTCAATAGCTTCTTTGATGTATGTTGATATTTCGGAGAGATCTCCGCGATTGAGTACGCCATGCACACGACCATCAGTAATCTGTTCGGCTACTTTCACACAACGATAGCAAAGAATGCATCTCGTCATATGCAATTGAATGAAATCACCGATATCTATTTTTTCAAACGTCCTTCGTTCGAAATCTGTTCGTGTGGTATAGTTACCGTTCTCGTAGGACAAGTCCTGAAGATGACATTCTCCGGCCTGGTCGCAGATGGGACAATCAAGGGGATGATTGAGTAATAAAAATTCCACGATTCCGGCTCTGGCATCGAGAACTCTTGGTGACAATTGGTTAGTGACGACCATGCCATCCATGACAGTTGTACGGCAGGAAATCACAAGCTTTGGCATCGGGCGTGGATCTTTGTCAGATCCTTTGGTGACTTCGACAAGGCAAGTTCTGCAATATCCTCCGCTTGTCTTGAGTTTCGTATAGAAGCACATGGCAGGAGGAGCCACAGAAGGGCCTATCATTCTGGCAGCTTGCAGAATAGTGGTGCCATCAGGTACCTCAATCTCAATTCCGTCTATCGTTACTTTCGCCATTTTCTTTTCAGGGACAAACTTATTCAAACCATTTGATCATCTAAGGATTTGAATCAGGTATTTTTAAGATGTTATTGCTAAAGGTTGTTGCTGATAATTGTGATTTACTTCCTGTTTGACCGATTTTGAAATAAATTCTTCAAACTCAGGTCTGAAATGTCGTATGGCACTTGCTACCGGCCATGCTGCAGCATCACCAAGTGGACAAATGGTATTTCCTTCTATTTTTCGCTGGATATCCCACAATAAATCGATATCGGTCATCGTGCCATGCCCATCCAGAATTTTGTGCAGGATTTTTTCCATCCAGGCAGTGCCTTCTCTGCAGGGACTACATTGACCACAACTTTCGTGATGATAAAACCTCGTAAAAGTGTATAAGTTATATACTACGCTTGCGCTTGTATCCATGACGATGAATCCACCTGAGCCTAACATTGTTCCGGTGGCAAATCCTCCGTCTGCAAGTGATTCGTATGTCATCAGACGAGGCTCTCCGTTTGCAGTCTTCAGGATAAGATCAGCCGGTAATATGGGAACAGAAGATCCACCTGCCACTACGGCTTTTAGTTTTCTGTCTGTGAGCATTCCTCCGCAGAAGTGATCAGAGTAGATGAATTCTTCAACCGGAACACCTAATTCGATTTCATACACACCTGGTTTTTTGATGTGGCCTGATGCGGAGATCAGTTTTGTGCCGGTTGATTTTCCAATTCCGATTTTACAATATTCATCACCACCATTGTTGATGATCGGTACTACTGCGGCGATCGTTTCAACATTATTGACTACAGTAGGGCAGTCATATAATCCTTTTACAGCAGGAAACGGTGGCTTGATGCGAGGATTTCCACGTTTTCCTTCAAGGGATTCGAGAAGAGCAGTCTCCTCTCCACAGATGTATGCACCTGCTCCGGGATGAACGTAAATGTCATGATCAAAACCTGAGCCTTGAATATTTTTTCCAAGCCAGCCATTTTTATAGGCTTCAGCTATTGCTTTTTCTAAGATGCGGATGATATAAAAGAATTCACCGCGGACGTAGATGTATGATGTTTTTGCGCCAAGTGCATAGCTTGAGGTCAGCATTCCTTCGATCAGAAGATGAGGAATGTGTTCCATCAGATAACGGTCCTTGAAGGTGCCGGGTTCTGATTCATCAGCATTACAGACCAGGTAGCGAGGGACACCTTCAGGTCTGGCCAGGAAACTCCATTTCATTCCCGTTGGGAAACCTGCTCCTCCACGGCCACGCAGTCCAGATTTCTTTACTTCTTCGACTACTGCTTCAGGTTTCATTGTCTTCAATGCTTTTTCTGAAGATGCGTAGCCACCATGAGCACGGTACACGTCATAGGTCTCTATGCCGGGTATGTCTATATTTTTAAATAATAATTTTCTTTCCATGATTATTTATTGCCGCAAATTTCGCAGATTAACGCAAATTATTTTTTTAATAATAACTGCAAATTCTGCGGATTAAAGCAAATTAATTTCTATTTTTTGTGAATACAACACGTTTAAATTTTAATGAGAGTTCTCCAAAATTGACGATTAAACCCAGTTGCTTTTTTGAGGCTGCCAGGTAATTAATAGTCCTCTTATAAAATTCATCGGTTATTCCATCCTGAGCCTTTGCTTCCAGAATAATTTCATCAAAAACAAAGAAATCGGCAAAATAAGGATGTCGTAAAATGATGTCCTTATATGGGATTTCAAATTTTTTCTCTCGCTCAAAGGGAATTCCCCGAGTTTTGAATTCATATTCTAATGCGTCTTTATAAACAATTTCCAAAAAACCAGGACCAAGAAATGAGTGTACATCCATACAGGCACCTATTATTTTGTATGCCTCCTCCTGAAATGGGTAATTTTGGTTTGTTTTATAAAAATTAGTGGCTTCGTCAAGCACTATAAAATCTGTTTCCATCTGGGTTTAATTTGCGTTAATCTGCGAAATTTGCGGCAATTATTTATTCATTCAGTTGAAAGGTTGTATTCGTTAAATAAGCAGAGTGATTATCTCTGTTTTTGTTTTCTTCGATGATCTGATCCACTTTTTCGAATGTAAGATCCTCATAGTATTTCTCTCCGATTTGTAACATAGGGGCAGTACCGCATGAACCGAGACATTCAACTGTGCGTAAGGTGAATTTTCCGTCTGCGGTTGTTTCTCCGTTTTTGATACCCAGTTTTTGTTCGATGTGGGTGACGATATCATTTGCTCCTCTCAGCCAGCATGAGCTTGTCCTGCATACTTCGATAAGACATTTGCCTACAGGTTTCAATTGGAACATGCTGTAAAAAGAAGCTACCTCATACACTTCGATGGGTTGTATGCTTAAGATTTCAGCGACTCTGTCCATGACCGGCACACTCAACCAACCATCAGACTCAGCTTGTGCGATGTGGAGTAAAGGAAGCAAAGCAGATTTGTGGCGTCCTTCCGGATAGCGACGCATGATGTGCCTCATTAAAGTTTCCGTTTCTGGACTGAATGATATTTTATTGTCGGACACCCTGAACAAATTTTGAAATTATGATTTACGATTTGTTCAACCCCTTCAGGGTTGGAATTCTTTTTTCACTTTTAATCCCCGGGTTTCACCCGGGGCTATTAATGTGTGATCCTTTCAGGATCAGGTGTATGATCCTTTCAGGATCAAGATTTATTCACGCTTCATATTTCATATCTCCCTGCTCCCTGCTCCATGCTCCATGCTCCATGCTCCATGCTTCCTGCTTCCTGCTTCCTGCTTCCTGCTTCCTGCTCAAGCATCCAACTCTCCTGCAATCACATTCAAACTACTCAATGTCACTACTGCATCGGAAAGCATGCCACCTCTGATCATCTCTGGATAGGCCTGGTAGAAAATAAAACAAGGCCTTCTGAAATGTAATTTATACGGTGCACGTCCTCCATCGCTCACTAAATAAAAACCAAGTTCACCATTTCCTCCTTCAACAGCATGATATACTTCACCTTTTGGGACATCGGTTTCGCCCATGATGATTTTGAAATGCCAGATCAGGGCTTCCATTTTTGTATATACATCTTCTTTAGGAGGAAGAAAAAACTCAGGTACATCAGCGAAATATTTTCCTGCCGGCATATTGTCCATAGCCTGCTGAATGATTTTCAGGCTTTCCACAATCTCTTCCTGACGCACCATGAATCGATCATAGGTGTCTCCTTTCTCTCCAATAGGAATTGAAAAATCAAAATCCTGGTAAGAGCTGTAAGGATTAGCCACTCTCAAATCATAATCCACTCCTGTAGCGCGGAGATTAGGACCTGTAAAGCCATAATTCAAGGCGCGTTCTCCACTAATCGGTCCTGCGCCAACTGTCCTGTCGTAGAATATCCTATTGCGCTCGAGCAAATTTCTGAATTCAGTAAACTTTGCAGGAAATTCAGCAAGGAAAGCTTTCAGAAGACGATACACTTCAGGATTGAAATCACGCTCTAATCCACCTATGCGCCCAATATTAGTAGTGAGACGCGCACCACAGATCTGTTCGAAGATGTCATATATTTTTTCGCGCCATTGAAATACGTAGGTAAAACCTGTAAGCGCTCCGGTATCCACACCGATCACAGAGTTGCAGACAAGATGATCTGATATCCTCGCCAATTCCATAATGATCACTCTCATGTATTGAGCGCGTTTAGGAATATCGACACCAATGAGTTTTTCGACTGTCATGTGCCATCCCATATTATTGATAGGGGAAGAACAATAATTCAATCGATCGGTTAAAGGTGTTATCTGGTAATAAGGACGTCGTTCAGCTATTTTTTCAAATGCACGATGGATATAACCGATCGTCTGTTCAGAATCCACGATGATCTCTCCATCTAACGTCAATACATTCTGAAACACACCATGTGTAGCAGGATGTGACGGGCCCAGGTTGAGCGTCATGTAATCTGAATGATGATCCGTTCCGGTATTCAGAGCAGGAGCATTTTTCAATTCTTTTTCCAGGATGCTTAGTTCGCTCATAGAGTTATCGTCCAAAATATTGATCTTCTTTATCTCTTCGCGTTCCATCTTCAAGCGGATATTCTTTTCTCAATGGAAAATAATCCATCTCGTCTACATTTAAAATGCGTTTCAGATTAGGATGACCGGTGAAGATGACACCATAATAATCATATGTCTCCCGTTCCATCCAATTAGCTGAACTATAAAGTGAGGTCACTGAAGCAATTTCAGGTTTACTGATAGGTAGAAATGCTTTGAGTCGAAGGCGCACATTATTCTCCATGCTTTGAACATGATAGATCACGCACAGTTCATTGTCTTTAAAGTCCGGAAAATGACTTCCACATATATCGGTGAGAAAACGGAATTTCAATATTTCATCTGCATTCAACCACTTCAACATATCCAGTATCCTTATCGGATCGATGACAAGTGTGAGCAGATTGTATGGCAGTTCTGCGGAGATGATCGCATCGCCGAATTGTGTCTTCAATCTTTCCAGAAGGTATTCGTTAGTGACTAACTCCATGTCTTATAGTATCCCGTATGATGAAAGGAGCGCTTTGTATTCCGGAGAATTTCTTCTGCGCAATGATTCATGCTTGACCAGTTCCTGGATCTTCATGATGCCATCGATGATCTGTTCAGGACGGGGAGGACATCCGGGAACATAGACATCTACCGGAATGACATGATCTATGCCCTGCAATACTGAATACGTATCAAAAATGCCTCCACTGCTGGCGCAGGCACCGACTGAAAGTACCCAGCGAGGTTCAGCCATCTGGAGATAAACCTGTTTTAAGACCGGGCCCATTTTTTTTGCGATCGTTCCGGCGACAATCAGGAGGTCAGCCTGTCTTGGAGAAAAGCTCATCCGCTCGGATCCGAAACGAGCCAGGTCATAATTGGATGCCATCGTAGCCATGAATTCAATACCGCAACAGGACGTGGCGAAAGGAAGCGGCCAGATTGAATTGGCACGAGCTAATCCAATTGTTTTTTCAAGCAATGTGGCAAAGTAACCCTGCCCTTCTACTCCGGGGGGTGCTTCTGCAATTGTTATATCGCTATTCATGTCTTTTTAAATTTTACTTCTGCTAATCCCAGGTCAAAGCGCCCTTTTTGATGATATAAACAAAACCCAGCAGAAGTGTTCCTATAAATACCAGCATTTCTATGAATCCAACTGTGCCCAATGCCTTGAAATTGACGGCCCAGGGGTACATAAAAATGACTTCGACATCAAACATGACGAAAAGGATAGCTGTCAGGAAGTATTTGATTGAAAAAGGCATACGGGCGTTGCCAATGCTCTCGATCCCGCTTTCAAAATTCACGAGCTTGTCTGCTGTCTTTCTTTTGGGCCCTACCAGGTGGGTCACCAGCATTGTCGTCACCACAAATCCTGCTCCTACACAGAATTGTATCAAAATGGCAATATAATCTACTGATTTTGACATGGTTATTTCATTGAATTCAAAGGACTGCAAAATTAGCTATAAATCACCAGAGATTAAGCAGATTGCGCAGAATCTTATTGAACGTCTGGCATCATGTTTTCCACATTTGGAAGAACCGCTCACTTCACTACGTTCAGTGTAGCGACGAGAGAGGTGGGGGCGGATTAGCATGATACAGATATATCGCTCCTACGGAGCTTAAGGAAAACTTACACTTTTCGTGAAGGCAAAATATCGTTTCGATAGAGCTTAAGGAATATTTTCACATTTCTTCGAGTCGAAATATCGCTACTAAAGAGCTTAGGAACATTTACACTTTTCATGAAGGCAAAATATCGTTTCGATTGAGCTTAAGGAATATTTTCACATTTTTTGAAGGCGAAATATCGCTCTTACGAAGCTTAAAGCAACCTGAACTCTACCGTAGCAATATATCTGTAACAAAAAGCGGATTTAACCATCTTAAGCTCCGTAGGAGGAATACATCTATAAAGAAAGTGGATTTGAAAATCTTGAGCTCCATCGGAGCGATATATCTGTAACAAAACGTGACTTGAAAATCTTTAGCACCGGAGGTGCGACATCTTCTCTGTTATGCCCGGGGATCTCATTATCAAACCGGTTGATTTATAGAGATAAATTTACGCCAATAGTAAAACTCCTTCCTTCCATTCGATATCGCTCGATTTCTTCATACTGGACATTGCCAAGGTTTCCAATGCTGACGTAGGCAGAATAATGAGGTGAAAACTTATAAGATGCCTTGCTGCTTAAGATAATATATCCTGAAGGCTCGCTGCCGGGATAGATAAATACCTCTTCAATCTTACTTCTTGATCTTGCACTACATGACAGACTGAATTTTTTATATCCTGTCAAAAGTGTAAAGTATGCTGTATGTTTTGATTTGTATGGCAATACATCATTATACCGGTTTTCCGATTTATCCTTTGCATCGAGATATGTATACCCGGTCAGAACATGTAATTCAGGAAATGGTGCATAATCGACACTGATTTCAAAACCCTGCATCAACGCTTTGTTCAGATTGACAACTTCAAATACAAGAGGCTGACCCGGCACAGATCGCTGCTTATATGAAATCAAATCTTTGTATTGATTGTAAAAAACAGCAACATCAAATTTTAATTTATCTGCAATATTTATTTTGGTTCCAACTTCAGCGCTCAATGTTAGTTTTTCAGCACGTAATAGGGGATTGGGCCTGAACGTAAGTCCACCGCCTTGTTCGAATTTTATATATCGTTCAGCTATGGATGGATTTCGAAAAGCTCTTGCCACTAAACCTCTTAAAGAAATATTTTTTGTCAGCTCATATACGGCTGCAACTTTCGGATTGACATTGCCTTCTGAAAAGACATTTGTTATTTTATATTGATCGTATCGGATACCGGCAGTCAGGATAAATTTATCACCCATCATGATCTGATCCTGTATGTAAACGCCTGCATTCCATGCTCTGTGTCGGCCATATAGTACAGTATCGGGTCGTCCATCCACAAAATCACTTTGCAATTCAATGCCACTTATAAAATAATGATGTGAACCAAGGCTGAGATCGATTTGAGTAGCATGTCCCAGACGACTTACATACACTTTTTCTTTATTAATAAATTGCAATCCAAGATTCACATTTGTGCTGTCATTGGCAGGATCACCATTAAACACAAAATCAGAAACATTGGAGTAATAATAGAATCGTGATGAATACTTCACATGTGCCTGCGCGAATGCGACATACTGAAGATCTGCGTTCCATTCACGTCGATGTTGTGTATCATCTTTCCGATAAGCGGCAACAGTGTACGCATGAGTTCTGTCTAACCATGTAGCGGGTGTATCATTAAAGATATCGCTGTACATC
>JBATMM010000501.1:0-2467 GCA_049289835.1 Saprospiraceae bacterium
ATAGTTTTGGACTTACAGGTGAGCCCGGAGGTCGTACTGCCATATCACCCATCAGTCTTGATGCGATCGAAGAAGTACAGGTTAATCTCGCTCCGTATGATGTTCGACAGGCGGGTTTCGTAGGTGCTGGTATTAATGCTGTGACGAGGTCTGGTACAAACAAAATTCAGGGATCTGTTTTTTACGATTTTCGAAATGAATCCCTCGCCGGAACAAAAGCGGGTGATGTGACTTTCAACAAGAATTTAAATAAGTTTGATGTCAAGCAATATGGTTTCAGGCTTGGAGGGCCACTAGTAAAGAATAAGCTTTTCTTTTTCATTAATGCAGAGCTGGAACGTCAGGCCAATCCCTATCTGGATCAATCAAATCTGGGTAGTGAAGAAGTGGCAGGAAATAAAACCCGTGTTCTAAAATCGGATCTGGAAAATGTTTCCTCGTTTGTTAAAGAAAATTTCGGTTATGAAACCGGCATCTTTGAAAATTATGATTTAGCTACGACGGGTGATAAATATCTTGTAAAGCTTGACTGGAATCTTAGTGATAAACACAGATTAAGTTTGCGATTTAATCGGCTTCAATCCGCTTCAGATATCCTGACCAGCAATAGTAATTCATTGGGCTTTGGAAATAGAAGAAATAACCGTGACGCCATGGCTTTCCGGAATTCTAACTATATACAGAATGATAATATTTCATCCGGAATTCTTGAACTTAACTCAATATTCGGCACTAAAATGTCGAACAATTTTATTGCAGGCTATACATTTCAGCGCGAAGACAGAGGAAGCTATGGTGAGACTTTCCCTCTGATTGAAATTCAAAAGGAAGCGAAGACTTATATCACATTGGGTTCTGAGCCGTTTACTCCTTCGAATAAGTTGAACTATAAAACGTATCAATTGCAAGACAATCTATCTATTTATTTAAATAAACACACCATCACCGCCGGAATTAGTCTTGAAAGGCTTGAGTTTGTCAACGTATTTTTTCCTGGTTCTCAGGGTGTATTTGTATACAATAGCCTTGAAGATTTTTATACCGATCTCCAGGATGCAAAAGATAATCCGGGCAGGGATACATCGCTGATTTCACTCAGAAGATTCCAATTCAGATATTCTGCCCTGCCTGATGGTGCAGAACCTGTACAACCTACTAAAGTCCTTTATGCGGGCGCTTACCTGCAAGATGAATTTGCAGTAAATCCTAATTTTAATGTGACGTATGGTGTTAGGGTAGATATTCCTTTCTTTGAAGAGACCGGATATAATAACCCGGCTGTTCCGGCGCAGGAGTACAAAGATCCGGATGGGAATGTACTCCATGTAAATACATCAAAATTACCTGATGCCAAGCCCTTATTTTCTCCCCGGGTTGGGTTTAATTATGACATCACCGGTAAAAAAGATTTTCAGTTAAGAGGTGGAACAGGAATATTCACTGGTCGTCCCCCATTTGTTTGGATATCTAATCAAATTGGTAATAATGGAGTACTTACCGGATTTGAGCAAATCGATAACACGAAAACAAGGCCTTTCACGACCACTCCATTAGATTTTATAACAAATGCGGCTGCCCCTTCTTCTTATGAATTAAATACTACAGACCCTAATCTGAAGTTTCCACAGGTATGGAGATCTAATCTTGCGGTTGATAAGAAGATATTGTCTAATATGGTTTTTACGCTCGAAGGGATTTACTCTAAAGATATTAATGGTAATGCTTACTGGAATATTAATGAAGAACCTGCAACCACAAATTTTGCAGGTCCGGATAATCGACCGAGATATCCCGGATCAGGATTGTCAGGAGCTGCATTGAACAATGCAGTCAGGATCAATGATAATGTAACGGGCAACTATTATCTGACTAATCAAAATGTCGGTTCAGCACTTTCACTCACAGCGTCTCTTGAAAAGAAATACTCAAATGGATTCTTCTGGAAAGTCGCCTATAATTTTGGTAGCGCCAAAAACCTTGTCGATGCAAGTACAATAGCCAGTGGATCATATAATAGTATTGTACAAGTCAATGGAGCAAATCATCCCGATGTCAGTTATACAAATTTTGATCAGCGCAACAGATTTTTAGGGGCAATCACTTACAGATTTGAGTATTTTAATTTCGGAGCCACTCAGGTAGGATTATTTATTAATGGAGCGAATCAAGGTCGATTCAGTTATACTTACAATAACGATATGAATGGTGATGGAATATCGAATAATGATTTGCTTTTTGTGCCTTTGCATGCAAGCGATCTCGTCTTCCAGCCCACCACGGTCAATATGATGACTTTTTCACCTGCAGATCAGGCCACTGCTTATGATAAATACATCGATCAGGACGATTATCTGAGCACAAGAAGAGGTAATTACGCTGAACGAGGAGGTGTTCTTCAACCTATTGTTTGGCGAGCTGATCTATCACTTTCTCAGGAGTTTTTTATAAATACAGGTAATAGTAAAAA
>JBATMM010000502.1:0-4743 GCA_049289835.1 Saprospiraceae bacterium
CCGCCTGCCCAGCGTGTGCCAAAGCCGATAACAAAACCACCAACGATGAGCAATATAAAACCTCTTAGTGTCAACAGACTTCGAAATGTGAATATCTCTTCCGGCACATATCCGCGGCCTTCTTCCAGCGTAGTGGGCGCGTGTATGCCTAAAGCCGAAAGATCATCTCGTGTGGCCTGCGAGATCTGCACCGGTTGAGGGCTTTGCATCCATACGGTAGCGATAGCAGCACCGCCTACTGTACCTAATAAAAAAACAAGCATCCATGCTTTAGGTCTCCAGTCACCTTCAAAATATTTTATTTTTTTTCCTGCTCCGGCCAGCGTGCAAAGTGCATCAAAGGATGATGAAACACCAAAAGTCCTGCCGGAATACAATAGCAGGAACATGACCATCGCAATCATGAAGCCGGAAAATGCCCAATGCCACGGCATATTAAAAATGGAGATGGTAATGAGAAATATCATCATTTAAGAATTATGATCATATCAAATGTACTGATTATTGGAGGGTGACCCTTGAGTTGTGAACCTGTTTCATGCTATGATTCAGGGAAATTGGAAAATTATTTCAACATTTTCAGAGGATAGGTTGTTCAATGAGCTTACCAAATCAATCATCATGAAAAAAATTATTTTTTCTACGATGACCGTTTGCTTACTGAGCATCACCGGTCCGGGTATCGTACAGGCTGCTCCCTCAAATCATCCTACTGTGGTCATGACCGACATCAAAGACGAAAGTCCTGAAGTGCAGGCTATGGTCAAACGAATCGAAGAGATCAAAGCCATGGATTTCAAATCAATGAGCAGAGAACAGAAGAAAGCCGTGAAACACGAGCTGAGAGAAATGAAAAAGAATAAGGCGATCAGTGGTGTTTACCTGTCTACAGGGGCCATTATTGTCATCCTTATCATTCTGATCCTGGTATTGTAAAAGAATTTATTCATCATTCCCTGAGGATTTTATTTTGTGTTTTCATGACAATTTGTATTTGCCGGTCACATCGGATTTGATCAGTGGCCGGCAAATTTAATTTTCGTAAGTTCGAAGTCAGAGACAGGTGGATTTTGGAACTATGGCTTCGACTTGGATCAGGTGATTATTTGCTCCATTTCAACATCTGCAATATTGATTTTCGGTAGTTCGAGGTCAGAGACACTCGAACGTCATATTTCATTTTGGATTATATAAAAATTTGGCATTGCCAAATTTTTATATAACAACAACTGTTAAGCGTAGGCTGTGCCTACGTTTGTGCGTCAGCAAAACTCTGTTTTGCGAAATGATTCAAAATCGGGAATCGCTTCATTCCTTCGTATACCGGATATTATCATACGGCATGAAGTAGTTTGGAAGGCATGTCAGCTCATCACCTTTGATGACAAAATTAATTCCTTGAAAGGTTACCTGTTGAAGGCTGGGCGAAAGTGAAACTTCAAAATAATTGTTTGCATTGTTTTCGTCTTTGATGAGGCAGGCTATGTCCGGAAACAATTGATGCTGAAGATATATTTTATCGCATTTCGCGTCCTCAATATATATTAATCCTTTATCATCCGTTTCAGCTTCGTATTGTTGTTCTCCGACGAAGTACATACACCTGACATACTTAAGCAAATAAGCATTTGGAGCCGTCACCTGGATGGTAAAGCCTTTTCCTTTTTTGCTCTGAGATGTAATCGGAAAATCTTTTCCCGGCTCTTTATCGCTTTTCAATTTAAGTGTATCGCCTTCGACGACATAGGTTCCGGTAGCGTCCCGATCGACGGCTCCGTAGCTGAAATAAAATTGAAATTTCCCATCCGGGGTAAACCGGAAACCGGAAGCCATTTCATGCATATGCAGATTGTAATCGCCATTGAGGGTTTGGGAAGACATAGGATGTAGGATTAGTACAGATTGTATAACGAGAAAAAATGATATACAGGCTTGTGAAGAGTACATGATTTTTTATTCAGGATTCAAAAGTAAGTATTTGTTATTTAAATGGTCGTAGAGACGCGATTTATCGCGTCTCATCACGTATTGTTAAGCTTAGGCTGCGCCTAAGCTTTCGCGTCCGCAAAAATCCGTTTTGCGTATCCATGCTTTACTTAACACAAATCTGAAATTTGCTGAACGTTGTTGTTTTTGAAGACAAACTACGTTTGCCTTCAAAAACGTAATGTTACCCTTATGGAAATGACTTTGCTTTTAATCTCACTTCTCTCACTTCTCGGTTGAGCTGTAGCACTTGGTTGAGTTAAGCAGGCGGTGCACTGAGCTCTAGTCGAATGTGTCGAAGCACACTTCTCTCACTGAAAGTTTTCAATGGTCTTTATGATTGATTTAGTGGTACTGATCCAATCCTGAAAGGCCTATACTTTTGTTTCATGAAATTAATAACCATGAGTATTATAAAAAATAACCCGTCATATCATCCTTTTCTTCGTTGGTTATTTTAAATACTATACAGTAAAAAAAACGTTAACAATGAAAAATTTTGGTCTATTTATCCCACTTCTTTTTTTGATTCTTTGTGTCTTTCCTGCTGTAGTGAAAAGTCAGGTACTGATCAGTGGAAGTGCAGGAACGCCTGACCCAACCGCAGTGCTTGAGATCAGATCGACTACCAATGGTTTGCTCATCCCGCGGATGACTACCGGGGAGCGCGATCTTATTGGTACTCCTGCGACCAGCCTGATGATTTTTAATACGACGACTAATGCCTACAACTTTTGGAATGGTACGGCATGGATAGCTATGGCAGCGGGCAGCATCAAAGAAATATCAGACGCCGATAATAATACCAAAGTGGAAGTGGAAAAAAATCCGAATGAAGATAAAATCCGTTTTTCCTCAGCTGGTTATGAAATAGGTATTCTCGATGGTAAAACATTTCAATTAAAAAGTCCGGGACAAAGTGTATTCATCGGAGAGAATGCAGGCGTGAGTGATGATGGCACTACCAATGACAATGTATTTGTCGGACATCAGGCCGGCCAAATGAATACGATAGGTGCATTCAATACTTTCATCGGTAAGGATGCAGGTATAAATAATATTGATGGAGCTTCAAATACATTTGTCGGAGAAGAAGCAGGTAAGTCAAGCATTTCGACAGGCAATACTTTTATCGGGTCGTTGGCAGGTAAATCTAATGATGGCGGGACTGGAAATGTGTATGTAGGATTTAAAGCCGGCGAAATGTCGATTGCCAATAGTAATACGTTTCTGGGTTTCGAAGCCGGCAAGGTTAACACCATTGGTGGCTTCAATACATTTGTGGGTAAGGGTGCCGGAAGTTCCAATACCACAGCGGCCTTCAATACATTCATTGGAAAAGATGCAGGAGCAGCAAATACGACCGGCACATCTAACACTTTTGTTGGCCAGGGTGCAGGTGATATTAACACTGCGAGTAACAACACATTTATTGGAACTGATGCAGGAGGCGCGAATTTATCCGGTACTTCAAATACGTTTGTAGGTCAGGGTGCCGGTGATGTCAACATCGGAAGTGAAAATACATTTGTGGGAAAAGATGCCGGTGGGGCAAATACGGTAGGTACAGCGAATACGTTTGTAGGTCAGGGTGCAGGAGCAACCAATATTTCAAACGATAATACATTTATCGGTAAAGATGCAGGTACTGCAAATTTGACAGGAATGGCAAATACATTCATTGGTAAGAGTACCGGAGCCTTTAATGCGAGTGGCAGCAATAATACATTTCTTGGTCAGGGTGCCGGCGATGCGAATACTACAGCGAGCAACAATACTTTTCTTGGAAAAGATGCAGGTGGTACTAATTCCACAGGTATCTCAAATACATTTGTCGGACAGGGTGCAGGAGATGTCAATTTAGCAAATGAAAATACATTTATTGGAAAAGATGCAGGTGGTGCTAATACAATCGGTACAGCCAATACTTTTGTTGGGATGGGAGCAGGTGATGTCAATACAGCAGATAACAATTCCTTTTTTGGAAAAGATGCCGGAGGAGCAAATACAGCAGGTACGGGAAATACTTTTCTTGGCAAAGATGCCGGATTGCTGAATGCTACCGGAGGTTCAAATACGTTTGTCGGTCATGCCGCAGGTTTGTTCAATACAGCTAGTAACAATACGTTCGTGGGTAAAGATGCAGGAACGACAAATACAACCGGAGCTTCAAATACTTTTGTAGGACAGGGTGCAGGTGATGTCAATCTTTCAGCAAGCAACAATACATTCCTGGGTAAAGATGCAGGCGGAGCTACAACAATCGGAAGTGATAATACATTCCTTGGCAAAGATGCGGGCGGTGCAAATACGTCGGGGACTGCCAATACATTTGTAGGAACAGGAGCTGGTGATGTTAATACTGCAGACAATAATACTTTCATCGGAAAAGATGCAGGCGGTGCAAATACATCAGGCACGTCAAATACATTTGTAGGACAAGGCGCAGGCGATATTAATATAGCCAGTAATAATACTTTCATCGGAAAAGATGCTGGTGGTGCAAATACATCAGGAACCGCAAATACATTCGTAGGGCAAGGAGCAGGTGATGTCAATTTTGCAGACAACAATACATTCATCGGCAAGGATGCCGGTGGAGCGAATACTTCCGGTGGAGCGAATACATTTATTGGTATGAATGCCGGTCTTGTAAATGCTATCGGTAACAATAATACTTTTTTGGGGCAGGGGGCAGGTGATGTCAATGAAGCGAGCGACAATACATTTATCGGTAAAGATGCAGGAGGGGCTAAT
>JBATMM010000503.1:0-3648 GCA_049289835.1 Saprospiraceae bacterium
CATCAAAACCGATGTACAGCACTCTCGGACGAAAGGCTTTCAGGTATTCACGCGCACCAAAATATGTCAGTACATCCGGTCTCACATCCAACGGTCTCGAACAGAATTTTTGCAAATCATTGAGTACGGAAATTTGAGGGCTATCAAATTCAAATGCTTCATCACTATTTACATAGAGACCACTTCGTTCTTCATTGAGGATGTATGGAATAACATCCCAGGAGGAAAACGCCGCCACCTTTCCATGAAATTCAGGTTGTTGGTTGATATACTCCAGTACATTGGTATTCGGGTTCTGTACTTTGGCGTTGAAAAATATTTCCGGATCCGGGTAACCGGTGAAAATTTCATTGTATCCCGGATAAGAGAACCTATAAGGATTTGCCACATTTACTTCTGAACCGATCAGCCGGTTGCCATACAATTGTCCTTCTTCTGCAATCGTAGTCCAGAAAAACGGAAATAATTTTTTCCTGCGTTCTTCGGCTGAATCATTCCAATACATTTTTCTGAGATCTTTCTTATCATGGTTATATTTACGACTATCGATAAGTACTGAGTCCACTCCGCTAAAAACTTCCTGCCACCGCAGTCCATCGAGTGTGACGATCACCAGGTTCTGGGTATTGGGTTGTGCACACAGCGATAAGGCACATCCTGTCATCAGCAAAGTGAAAATGAAAATTCTCATATTCGGTATGTTTAATTTCAAAATTTTATTTCGCTCAAAACTAAACCCATCAAATACATATTAAAGATATTTTTAATTCATTTTTTAGTAAAATCATAACGACAGAATCTTACGGAATTTTAGCGTGGATTGTAAAGGAAAAAAAGTGGATTTCATCTTTGTTTTAGATGAAATGATACAATGGAAAACTGTGATTACTACCGTACAAGTGATTGATTGAAGAGCGATTGGAAAGAAAATATGTATGTGGCTTTTCTTGTTTTTGATTCAGCTCTTAATGTGCAAAATATTGTGAATTGTAAATAATCGCTAAGGACCTTGAGTATTTGTTTACAAAAATTCAATATCCGGAAGAAATAAGTTACCATTCATGTTCTCATGAATAATAGAAGAAATAGTTTTGAGGTTAAACTTTTTGGTTATTTATCCTTTGTGCGTATTGTATTCGAATACGTGACGGAGGACATTTATTCTGGGGCATTAGCATCGACTTCATGGGTTGTGCTTCGAACACATCGAAGTCTCAGTTATCCAACACCCTACGTACTCCGCAAAATTTTGTCCATTTTTTTGCCTTTAGCCAATTCATCTACAAGCTTGTCTAAATACCTGACTTTTTGTGTCAAAGGATTTACGATTTCCTCCACACGATAGCCACATATTACACCAGTGATGAGATGTGCATTTGGGTTTAAGGTTGCATTTTGAAAAAAAATTTCAAAAGTTATTTTTTCCTCAATATTCTTCTGCAGTTTCTTGTTGTCGAAACCGGTAAGCCATTCAATGACCTGATGCAATTCTTCTTTTGTTCTGCCTTTCTTCTCGACTTTTGACAGATACAAAGGATAAACCGAGGCAAAGGTCATTTTGGCGAAACGCTCATCGTGTTTATGGGTGTCATTCATAAAATAAATTTACTAGTTACTACACATTTTATTTCATCGTCAAATGTATTCTGTTTTATATTGCAAACGTTTCAGGCTAGCACTTCTGCCGAAATTTCTTTTTTACTTTTTTCTTGTCGGGGTGTTTTGCAACCGAAAGATGTGGTCCTGTCAGGTTTCCTGATTTAATCTTTCTGATGGCCATTCATTCCCCGTCAGTTAAATGAAAAATTAGTTAATGCAAGTATGGACAACAATAAACAAATTGTTAACAGAACAAATCGGAGATGATTTGCCATTGTCCATTTTTTAACCAGCTGTTTCAATTTATCAATTTCATATTCACCAGCGTCAAAATATTTGTTCATGGGAACAAAATAAACAATGCTCCAGATGCTAGTGGCGGTTGAAAGAGCAAAAGCAAGAATAGAAAAAAGTCTTGCCTGTCCATTGTCACCTAACAAAAGCAACATTGTAATAAGTGAAATACTAAAACAGGAAAGTATCATCAAAACAAAAAAGGATCGAATTTGTCCTTTCTGAAAAAAAGCTTTGTTTTTTTTCATGTCGTCAATGTCACCACTGTTCCAGTTTGGAATAATAGCGATTTTGTCAAAAATGTGTCCAGCCAGATGAAAGCTGAAAACAACAATTGTTGCGATTATAAAATACTGTGTCATAAGATTTGTTTTTTTTTGATTAATAAACTTGTTTTGATATATAGTTCGTCATATATACAGTCGTTCATTTTATCTCAGCCGGTTTGAGTTCGTACGCGCAGGATAATGGCAACGACTTCATTGCTTGTGCTTCGTACACAACGAACTTTTAGAGGTTGTCGGCAGCCTATTTTCTTCCATTGCATAGTTTAGCACAATAGCATTAGGTCTTTCTTCATAGAATGCTTTGTTTTTTAAAATCCATATAAATAATGATAGTCCACAATACCCCTAATAATTGGATACCGAAATAGGCAAGGGTATTGGAAAGGTTTTCGTAACTATAGGTTCCTTCGATAACATTTTTATACATAAAGAAAAACGGGACACAAACAAGTAGTGAACCTGCTCTTAACCAAAACGGAAAAATTTTACAAAAACTGATAAGAAATAGAGCAGGAACCAAAGGCAGAATGATGGTAGCCATTTTTTCTTCATTAACCGCATTGATTGCACTGGATGCGAATGATACGCCATATGCGATTCCGAACAGCGTAAAGCCGGCTGCCGCAATGTTTTGACCTCTACTTCCAATATACCTGTTAGCCAACACACTTGCCATTATGGCCATGGAGTCGCCAACTTGCCAAAGCGTCATTTGGGGGTAACTATTAGGAGTAAAAAAAGAACCTGTCATGCCACATACAAAATTCAGACCGTATCCAATGGCCATGATTAGTAACAAAAGCTTTGTTTCCTTTTGATTATTCATTTTTGCATTACTATTTGCTTGATAAAGAAATATTATTTTTAAAAATTGCTATGCCGAGAGTTATTGCCCAAATGGGGGCAAGTATAAATCTCTTTAGGTAGTATTGTCTCTCTTCTTTCCAGAATACAATACTCAATCAGTCGCCAAATACTCTTGATAAAGTATCTTTCGATTTCTCCGGATGGATGATATATGTCAGACGTGTTGGTCATTAGTTAAAGTCTGTAATCAGTCTTCTTAACGTTGCGCAGTGATCATTAGCCTGTTAAACTTATAAAAAGCAATACGTTTATTGTAGCATTATCTTTTTCGTAATGGTTTCTGATCCCTGCTGTATTTTCACAAAGTAAATACCTTTTGGTTGTGTAGAAAGGTCTATTTCGGTAGTGTCTCCAAATTTGTCGCCAACAGTTTCGTATATTTTTTGGCCAGTGTTGTTTTGAACTACAAAAGAATGTACACCGCTCTTATGTTTGATACTAAATTTTCCTGTCGCAGGATTAGGATAAATGACTACTTTATCGTTGTCTTCATTTAGGTCAGCTAAACCAACACCACTATTCCCGCTTATGGCGATGTTGTCAAAGGCGACTGTTAACCAATTAGAACTACAATTAGAATTTCTATATCTAATTGCTAAAT
>JBATMM010000504.1:0-2389 GCA_049289835.1 Saprospiraceae bacterium
GGAATTAAGCCTTTTATAGCAAGCCGTCGTTCATCGGCAATAACGCAATTGGAGTTAAATAATATTTCACCTGTGATCACGGAGGTGAAGGTCAACCAACCTCTTCCTTCGCAAGAACTAGTGCTGCAGGCATTTATTGAGGATGATCAGCAAATTGAAAATGTAGAGGTGGCGGTTCAATTAAATGGTACAGAACCAACCGAAGTTCTCACACTTTCTGATGATGGTCTGCATCATGATAAGGAAGCACATGATGGATATTATGGTGTTTCTTTTTCTCTTCCGGGTTCGTGCAATTCGATTTCCTATACAATCAACGCCAGGGATGTAAATGGAAATGAAAGCCAATTCCCTGTTTGCGGAACGAAAACGATCAGTGTTTGTAATTCATCTTTAACCCTTGTCATCAATGAACTCATGGCAAGCAATGAAACAACAGTAACAGATGAAAATGGTGAATACGAAGACTGGATAGAATTATTTAATTACGGTACCGAAGAGATTTACCTGGGCGACAAGTATCTCTCGGATAAAGAAGACAATCCTATCAAATGGAAATTCCCGGATATTTCCATTCAGCCCGGTGAATATCTTATAATATGGGCTGATGAAGACGGATCCCAGGGCGATTTACATGCCAATTTTAAATTAAGTGCTACCGGTGAGTATGTGGGTATTTATGATAATGATGATTCAGGGACTGCTCTTATAGACGGGATTACATTCGATGTACAACAGCCTGATATTTCGTTTGGAAGAATTCCAAATGGTACTGGGCCCTTTCAATCGCTTCAACCAACTCCTGGCGGAATTAATCAATTATCCTCTTCCACGACAAATGAAAAAAATTCATTCAGTGTTTCATTGTTTCCAAATCCCACACATGATTTTCTTTTTATTAGAGGAGATTTAACTAAAGTAGCACTTCAACAATTCGTCATCATTAACATGTTTGGTCAGACCATTATGCAACTCCCAGGTCATTCAAAATCCATCGATATCAGTCATCTGCCAAATGGAATTTATGTACTCGGTGTAAAAAGTAATCTTGGCTTAAGCATCCTTGGGAAGGTGGTAAAAGAA
Source organism: Saprospiraceae bacterium (assembly GCA_049289835.1). Taxonomy (GTDB): domain Bacteria; phylum Bacteroidota; class Bacteroidia; order Chitinophagales; family Saprospiraceae; genus Opimibacter. Next base: position 1,084 of record JBATMM010000504.1, read on the forward strand.
TAAGAGTGGATGCAGTTGCGACAGTACTGGAATATGTGCTCCACGAAGGGATATATTTGGTTGTATCAATCAAACCTGTTCGAATTGCAGGACTGTACTAAGAATTTTTGATCAGTCTTTTCAGGTTATTCAATAGCATTTTGCTTTACCTGATTGAAGAGCATCACTACTTAAACGGGTTAACAATTTCCACTCCTCTGATCACCTGGCCGTGATTCATATCTTCAGTATAGATTACTTTACAATGACTTGAAACCGCTGAACATATGATGAGGCTATCCCAAAATGAAAGTTGATTTAATACGGATGTGTCAATGGCCTCAAAAATAATGGATGTATTGATGGTCACAATTTCAAAATCATCAAAAAGATTTAGAAGATTCTTTATTGTAATCGGATCATGATTCAACTTGCGCGTCATCGCTACAAAAAATTCCTGCAATACCTGCGTGGATAAAACAATAAGATGGTCGGATGATGATTTTTCAAACAGTTGCCTGCTCGTTTTCATTTTGGCAGGATTCATGCCGGATTGCATATAAATCAAAATGTTTGTATCAAAAAATACTTTATCTCTCATATAGATCCTCCCGTTTCCAGGTGATTTTATCAACAGGTGATTTCAATTTTTCCATTTCACGAAGGATTTGACTGGCTTTTGTTTGATCACCAGGCTGTACCGTTGTCTTCAGGAGTTTCCTGATCAATGCATTCAGTGTTGTTCCATGCTTTGATGCGTATTCGCGTCCCTGTCTTATGAGGTCATCGGGGATTGATAGGGTTATATTTTTCATTATGAAATAAGATTACTTAAAAATTACACTTAATACGTGTACAAATATAACTTTAAAATAGTTTATACATTTCTGATTCGAAGCCTGGCTGTAAGATTTATCAGGTAAAACCATGATTTTTAGTGATTTAGGCGCTTCACTGGAATTTAATTAAATACCTCCGAATTCCACTCCGAACTCATAAGCCATTGATATTTGGTTGGCATCCAAAATTATATTTTTCAATTATGATGTTTTGAGCAATTTTCTTCTGCTTGTATTCTTAAAACCTTTAATATTTTGTTAAAAAAATATGTGTAATCATCAAAATACCATTACATTTGCGCCCAATATTTGATAAACACAAACAATTATGAAAAAACTATTTTTCTTCCTTCTTCCACTTCTCGTGCTTTCATGCAAAGGTGTGGAGCAATACCGTGCCGGCATCGAAGAGGTTTCCGGATCATGGGATACAACTACTAAAGCTGCATCTGATTTTTCAGGTATGGTGGCTTCAGATATGACCAACT
>JBATMM010000505.1:0-8193 GCA_049289835.1 Saprospiraceae bacterium
ACATATGGTACACACCATTATGAAACACCAACCCGTTGGGATCATTCATCCAATGGGCTTTGGGCGAAAAATGGAATTTCGGCCGATAGGGCTCATTATTTTGTTCAGTTCCTGTCTGTGCAGATACTGAAGAGTATATGATAAAACACGTAAATGCGAGTAAAAGAGTTTTCATTATTATTTTCTTCATTTAGCGGCTAAAAGTAGGGATATAAACAAACAAAGCAGGGTGATAAAAGAGGACGCGGACGGTTACTGAGCTGTAGCCCATGGATGAGTGATGCAAGTCGAAGTATCAATTAAGAAAATAGAGGATCATTTTCATTTATCAGGAATCAATCTTAATAAATCATAATTTTTCCTTTTTCATATTTCGACCTGCTAAACTCAACCCAGTACTACAGCTCAATAACCGTCCGCGTCCTCTTTTCTTTTCCAAATTCTCTCTTTCAGGCATCCTTTTCTTAAAGACACGTATCTCTCCCATTAACATTGCCAATAAGGCCATCCTTAAACGCAATATATCAGGATCAATTATTGCACACTAGCCCTGATCCGGCATTTTTTATTCTTAATTAAATTACACCAAAATGAGATTCCTCTACCTCATTGTCTGTTTAGTCCTTTTCCAGACAGCTATCATCGCACAGCCCTGGCTCAGCGAACCCTATCTAAAAATCAGAAGACAAGCCGACACCACCAAATACACGAACTTCTACGAGATCCAAAAAGCATTTCAGAAATATGAAAAAAAAGAAATGCGCGAAAGACGTAAGGAACAACAGGAATCGGAAGGAGAAGATGAAGGCCCATTCGCAGGCTATGCATTATACAAACGATGGGAATATCACATGGAACCACGCGTGTATCCATCCGGTGATATCACACTGCCATCTACTACCTTTAATGAATACAATAAATATCTTTCATCCCCTTACTATGAGGCTAGTAGAAACAATCGCTCCATTCCAGTTGCTACATGGACAGCACTTGGCCCTACAGGCTCTGTAACGAATTCATATTTCATCGGCGCGGCCAGGGTAAATTTCCTTCGCTTCAATCCAAGCAATAGCAATATCATGTGGTGTGCATCACCATTAGGTGGATTATGGAAAAGTATGGATGGTGGTCTCAACTGGACCACCAATACAGATCAACTTCCGATCGTCGGATGCTCAGATATCGCGATCAATCCTCTCAATCCGCAGATCATGTACTTAGCCACAGGTGATGGCAATGGCGGCAGCTCACAATTAGCATTGAGTTCAATCGGTATCCTCAAATCAACTGATGGTGGTGTCACGTGGCCCATATCAAGCAACACCATGAACTGGACAGTAAACCTCAACAGAGCCATCTATAAACTTCTGATCAACCCAGTTCATCCGGACACCGTGTTGGCAGCAACAACAAATGGTGTATACAGAACAGTTGATGCAGGACTGCATTGGATCCAAACTCAGATAGGGGTATTTACAGATCTCGAATTTAAGCCAGGCCATCCTGATGTTGTTTATGCGGTAGCCGGTGTTCAATCAGGAGGTTCATTTTATAAATCTGTTGATGCCGGCGGGACATTCACTCCTGTCACCAACGGACTTCCATTAAGTTCGGATGTAGCCCGAATGGAAATCGGTGTCACACCTGCCGATTCAAATTATGTATATGTGGTCGTGGTGAAAAAAAATACATGGGATTTATACGGCTTCTATCGATCTGTAGACGGTGGCAATCAATTTACGTTGCGCGCGACTACACCTAACATCCTATTCGGCAGTCCCCAATCACAGGCCTGGTACAATTTAGCAATGGCAGTATCACCAGTGCACAAGGATACCATACTTGTCGGCGGTACGAATATATACAGAAGCCTTGATGGCGGAACGACATGGGTGAAGCACACAAGTGAGTCAGGAGGATTTATTCCGTATGTGCATCCTGACTTTCATTCGATTTCGTTTTTGCCTGACGCTTCAGATGCAACATATATTTCAGGCTGTGACGGTGGTCTTTTCAAAACGACGGATTATGGTCTCACCTGGAATCCGATAAATGAAGGAATGCAAATAGCTCAGATGTATAGATTCGGTGTTTCTCCATTGAATGACTATCACATTCTGACAGGTCACCAGGATATGGCTACTCAATATTACAATGGATCGACATGGGCTATGTTTACACCCAATACAGGTGATGGTATGGAAAGTATCTATGAACATGATAACGATTCGATCCGCTACATGGAATCTTACAATGGTCGCATCATCGTCACTTACAATAACTATCCACTCTACAATGTGGTGTGCACGACTACCGGTAGCGGTGTCAATGCGATAGGAAGCTGGGTCACACCTTACGTCATGCATCCGGTTCATGATTCAACGTTGCTGGTTGGTAAAGCACAAGTCTGGCGCACGATGACCGGGGGTCCGCCATTTACACAAGTAGGAAATGTCACAGGTGGAAATACCAACCTGATATCTCTCGCCTATGCGGAGTCAAATCCGAATTACATCTATGCCGCAAAATCAAATCGCGTATTTGTATCCACTGATGGCTCCAACTTTACGGACAAGACCGGGATATTACCTATCGGTTCCGCAAGTATTACATCAGTAGCAGTATGCAATACAAATCCTAAAAAAGTGTGGGTTACGTTTTCAGGATATTCTTCAACAAATAAGGTCTGGTATTCTCCTGATGCCGGAGATACATGGTCTAATTACTCCACAGGCTTGCCCAATCTTCCTGTCAATTGTATTACTTATCAGCATGCAACCGATGATGGATTGTATGTTGGCACTGATGTAGGTGTTTATTACAGAGATAATTCTTTAAGCTCTTGGCAATCATTTTTCACAGGCTTGCCGAATGTTGATGTTGAAGAACTTGAAGTAGCTTATGGAAGCAGCAAGATCAGAGCCGCTACAAATGGAAGAGGACTTTGGGAGTCCGGCCTTGCAGTACCAGTTCCGACAAGTCTTACCTGGGTCGGCAATATTTCATCTGACTGGAACAATCCTGCCAACTGGAATCCGCATGCTGTGCCTACAATCATGCAGGATGTGACGATACCTGATGTCACCCTTCCAAATTTTGATCCTGTGGTGAATGTACCTGGTCTTGGATGTAAACATCTCACCCTTCAGCCCGGTGCGAATATGAGTGTGACTGCGGGGAATGTGTTTATGACGAAGGAGAACTGAAAAGGACCATAGACGATAGACAATAGACCATTGATGACTTTCCTGATGTACTCTGGGCGCTCCGTGCCAGATAAATTAGAAAAAAATTGATGGTTGCTGAGCTACAGTAAGTGTCGAAGCATTGAGGCAATATTTCTTTTCTAAGTGGCTACTTAAGTGATCTTAAGTTCCTAAGTGGTGAAAATTAGGAGTAATGAAAATCTTCGATTTACTACTACCTCTCTATGTGATTTTCTATGTGTGCTATGTGTCTATGTGGCAAATTTTCTTCTAAGTGACTTCCTAAGTGATCTTAAGTTCCTAAGTGGTAAAAAATCGAAGGCAAAGTCTATGGCTCGTGTTAAAATTCCAATGCAATTCGTTACATTAGTCCATCGTTCTATTCACCAGGGGTTTGACTATTCTGTTTTTAGTGATTTATTTTCTTTTTTTGGAGTATTATTTAAGCATACATTATGAGTAAAATTGTACTTACGCTATTGATCATTTTTGCCTTCACAGGGAATATCATTTCGCAGGAAACCGAACTTGATTTTACGATAGGATATCAAAAACATGACAAACGGTTTAATGCAGATCCGGAGTTTGTTATCGACCCCGGTGCGTGGGGAACCTATTATGTGAGTTTCAATGCGAATAAAACCATTCCTGTACTTGACATGCTTGCATTAAAGGTGGGTGTTGGTTATGCGAAAGAGATTAACACCTACAGTACGCCATATGATCATTGTTATTTCAACAAACCCGGGGAAGGATGTCCATTCATTGGTGCAAATATTGACCGATATGTAATCGACCTGATTCGTGCCACCATCGCACCAAAGATTAAATTCACAAAAAAGTTAAGTTTGAATTTTAATACAATACCTCAATTTAATTTTCGAAAATCTGTAACAGGCTATGGCCATAGATCAGGTGTTATGTTTGAACTATATTCCATCGAATTCAATCCGGAATTGGAACTCGCTATAGGTAAAACGAATATAGGCCTGGGTTACAGACTCTATCAACTGAAGACCATCGATCCTATCTTACTCTATGGAAATAATTTTTTAGAAAAAACACCGGGATATCTGGATAGAAATTTTGATTCGTACAATCCGACAAAAGTGATCGTGACGGTTGGGTTTGATCTTTGACAAATCATTTTGCATGCCCTCGTTTTACCCCCCGCCCCCTGATACTTCGACACATTCGACTTCGCTCAGTGCATCGCTTGCTAAACTCATCCTCGTGCTGCAGCTCAGCAACCAAAGAGGGAGTTGATTTATTTTTCGATTTCATTTCTAAGTGACTTCCTAAGTGATCTTAAGTTCCTAAGTGGCGAAAATGATCAGCTATAGAAGTCTTCGATTTACGAATATTTCTCTATGTGATTTTCTATATGTGCTATGTGGCTATGTGGTAATAGTTTTTTGAGACCCTCGCTTTACCTCCTCGGCCTGCATTGCATATTCGAATGAAATTGACTACTTTAGTGGTAATGAATTATTCAGAATATATAAGCATAGACCCAAACATCCGTTTCGGAAAGCCATGTATCATAGGAACCCGTATCACAGTCTATGATGTACTTGGGTGGCTTGCTTCCGGCATGACCATTGAAGAAGTCCTGCAGGATTATCCGGAACTTTCAGATATTAAAATCAGGGCATGTCTTGCTTTTGCTGCGGACAGAGAACATAAACTACGTGTGGCCTCATGAAGCTGCTTTTTGACCAGAACATTTCCTTTCGAATCATTAATAAAATTGAAGATATTTTCCCTGGAGCGATATCAGTTAGGGAGCTTAATAAAGACAATCCACATGATTTTGAAATATGGAAATATGCCAAATCAAATGATTATAGTATTGTGACTTTTGATTCTGATTTTATAGACCTTTCAAATCTAAAAGGATTTCCTCCTAAAATAATTTGGTTACGAATAGGTAATACGTCAACTAAAAATTTAGCAGAACGATTACGATTCGAAAAAGAAAACATAACAAATTTCATAATAAGTGAAAGTGCTTTTTTGGAAATAAACTAAATGAAACATACGTTGTTTGGTTGTTATTATATCAATATAAGTTTAGCCTACCATTATTTAACATCAAAATTATTCTGAAATGAAAAATCTTATTACCCTTTTCCTCATCACTCTCTTTTTCGCTTACGATGCCACAGCCCAGACGAGTATTGAAGCTCAGGCCGGTGGTGCCAATTTCATGGGCATAACGATCAATTCAAGATTCAACATTCCATTGAGCCGTTCGAAGGAACATCGGTTGTCGCCTTCCTTTGGTATCGGTATGCTGGCTCCGGGTTGGGATCAACAACCTACTGTCATCATCAACACAGGTCTGACTTACAATTATAAAGTATGGGGCATCGGCGCGGAAGTATCGGGTTTTGCAGCCAGTCCTTTTGCAGCCAGCAGCAAACCAAGAGATTTCGTGGATATGATCGTTTATCCAAATCTCAATTATACACTCAATATCAAACCAAGTTTCTATTTGAGATTTTCAGCAGGATCTTATTTCGCTTTCTCAAAGAAGATAGATCCAGTGACAGAAGTATCTAAATTTCAATTTGAACATGATGTCATTCCCGGAGCAGGAATAAGTGTAGGGTATAAGTTTAATAATGGGCATTAAATATTCAAAATGTTCATCAAGGCTTTGCCTTGAGTATGGTGTTCCGTATTCAAATAATAATTAGTACTCAAGGCACAGCCTTGAACACACCAGAACGTCGGTCAACCGACGCTCAACTTTTTTTGTTCGGCGTCGGTCAATTGACGCTCAACTTTGTTTGTTCGGCGTCGGCTAACCGATCCTCAAAATTGTATGTTCGGCGTCGGTTAACCGACGTCGTGGCGTCATCAAGGCTGTGCCTTGTGCTATGAAAGCAACAGCAGGATATTTTTATTATTTTATTTTCAAAAAGAATTAATCTTTATATTAGAAGCCGTATTTGCTTCCTAACGAGATCACCAACTTCAATGGACCGAACACTAAAGGTCTTCGCTAAAACCGGACACCTATTCGCAGAATTTACATTCAATTATGACCATGCCCGCCAGGCCAGCGGGCACTACACTGAATATCGCCGGCTCTATCGTGACGATGAGGAAGATGAAAGTAAATCGGTCTATCCAGCCGGAGACAGGGACTTATATCTCCAGTTCCAGCAGTTTGATTCGATAGCAAAGATCAAAGCGCATGATAAAGATCTGGTGAAAAAAGAACTGGGCCGGGAAATGGGCAATCCAAACGAATACTCCTATGTGTACGAACCTACCCCAATATTGCTTCGCTATGTAGTGGCCAATCACCAGGGCTGCATGGGTATGGTCAATGTACTGTACAGTTTTATTGACAACACGAAAGAGGTTAAATTTCTTTCTGCATTTCATCCCAGGTTTGATGTGGATATTTCGACTGATAGCCTGGAAACAAATTTAAGTTGCATACTGCGTATCCCATTGTATGTGGACAGAGATGTCAGGGAGATCAGTAGTTATGATTTGAAAAGACTCGAACCCTGGTATTAGTATACACCGTTCGTCATATAGTATTATTTTTTTTGAGCGTTAAATAATTTGACAAAATGGACTCCAAAACTATGTACACCGCCATGCTTGTATTCAAGATCATCGCGATTGTTATCCTGTTATATTTTGCGTTTCGAATCATTTTCAAATTCAGTAAAGATCCGCTGATCTCACTGGTGCACAAACTGCTGGCTTTACTATTGACCTCATTTTTCTTTCAGCCTGGTCTCATTGCTGTTATCGGACTGATCCGCACAGTCGTTTCGGGACAGTTTTTCTCTTCATTCATAAAAGATAGTAGTGATTCATTGACGAATATCAAAGGAAAAGGAAGTGATCCAAATCTGATGTGGTCCAATCTGGTCCTCTTCATCATCTTGTTTATGATCATGTCGTATTTCATGAAATATATTTTCAACTACTCTAATGATAATTCTGCAGAACCTGGTGCCACAAAGATTAAATCAAATGCCATACAGAACCTGATCGTCGTATTCATATTCGTGCTCTCGATTTATTTCAGCATATCCGCGATCATCGCCGTCCCGATCTTCAATTTTGAACCCAACTACGAATCGAATCTGGCCGATGTACTGCGATCAGAAATCGATAGCCTGGCCAAGAATGATACGCTGATCAAAAAAGATTATATCCAGTTTCTGACCGGCGATCCTGCTGAGCATAATACACACGTGGATTCAGTGCTTCAGGATACGAGAGTCTATGAGGACAATATCCTGGAGATCAATTCCATCTTCAGGGATATAGAGACATTGAAAAGTCGCGCTGTCAACAGGATGAAAATGACTGATCTCTCGGACATCACGCCAAGATTAAAATTGAAAGACAAAAGTCAGCTCGCGACATGGTACCTAACCAACAGGACAAATCTTTTAAACTATCTGTATTCTCAAGAAACTTTTATACACAATTTCACTAATGAGCTGCAGTATCAAACTAATCTCGATCACGCCTCGATAAAAAATCTATTAGCCACAGAACAGACAACCACTAAACCGGATATCACGGAATTGAAAGAACGTCCCAGTCTTGGGTCTGATCTCGGTGTGTTTACATTTTTCACTGGTTGGTTGTTGATGAGTGAATCGTATTCTCTTGTGATCATTATAGGCTTGATCGGTTTTGGATTGTTGGGTGCAGGTGGATCGACATTCATACGTGAGCAAACCATCAAGACAAATCAGTCATTGCTGATCGAAGATCTTCCGGGTGTGATGATCAAAGGATTTACGGCGGCTATTGTTGTATTTCTCGGGGTGCAGGGAGGGCTCGCTGTGCTCACGAATACGGAGACGGATGTCAATGCCTATGCTTTGTTTTTTGTCACGTTTGTTGCGGCAGTCTTCAGTGAAGATGCATGGTCGTGGGCGAAAGGGAAGTTTGGGAGGACTTTTCCGGGGGAGAAGAATGCGAATGGTGGGGGTGCAAG
>JBATMM010000506.1:0-5154 GCA_049289835.1 Saprospiraceae bacterium
CCAATTCTGCCCCAGGGCTCCATACCTACGGTTTCAAAAATATATTTACTCTCAGCAGCTCCGGTAAATTTAAAGAAGAGTGTCTGCAACAGAATGACAGCCACCACCACCTTCAGGAAAAATGAAAATGTGAAATACTTCTTCATCTCATGTTTATTTACAAGGATGAATATAAGCGATAAGCCGGACTATTCGTAATCCGTCTGTACGATACGCTGCACAAAAGGAAGTGATGCTATCGTGTACAATTTCTCTTTCCATTTTGGGTCATGCGTCGTGACGATGCAAAGCCATTCCTCCTGCGAACAGGCAATGCGACCTTTTGCCATGCGAGGAGTTTGTACATCTGGTTCAATCGCTTTTATTTTAGCCATCATGGTCTCATCCATCGGGATACAAAATTCATAATCAATGGAAGTCTCGCTATTGATCAGACCTTTCTCGTCAACAGCAGCGAAGTCGAATCCGATTTTGCTGATGACCTTTTCGGATACGGTTGTCTGGCATTTCGATCCGGAAAGGACCATAAAAAATGCAGGCAGAAGAGCTATTGTTCTTGTTGAGATCATAACTGTATAATGAAATATAGGGGCGGAATGTTCCAAAATGGATTGAAACTCGGACGTGAATGCCCCTCGTATGATCATTGTGGCACTACTAGTAGTGCCACTACTAGTAGTGCCACAAGGGTCTAACTGTTTGTTAATCTGTTAGTTAGAATGGGTTTTTGGATCCAAATAAGTGACCAGTTTGGGATCACTTTTTGATACCGTTTCTACTTGAAAAAGATGAACATCACTCCGGTCACAATCAAAATAATCCCGGAGATCAGACCGGATCTATGCTCCAGCTTATGCCAGTCAAAACGCTTGAGACCTTGCAGCGCAAGCCAGGCAAATAAAGTCATACCCAATGCAGAAGTGATCGTATAAATAGCAGCTATAATCAGGGTAGTTTGCATCCCTTCCGTTCCAGCTACCAAAAAAAGCGCACCTACTTCAAGGCAAGGTGACAAAAACATCGCCAGCAAAAGCGAACCAAGAATATAACCCATCTGTGGGTGAGCTTCCACTTTCAATTCGCGAAGATGAAAATGCATGTGATGCTGATGCCGCCAGACAAATATTAACCCCAAAAGAATCAACAGGCCTGCCGCAATAAAACGAAAGTATGGAAGTAATCCACTCAGCGTCATTCCTCCCAGTGCCAGGAGAATCCCAATGATCACTGTACTGAGTGAATGGGCCAGGGCTGCCAACATGGTGATACTTGCTGTCTTCCTTGCAGTCCATCCCATCTGTCTTGATATAGCGACGACGGGCAACCAGTGATTAGGTAAAATGGCATGAAGAATACTGATCGACAAGACACTTAGGAAAAGTTGCAGGGAATTGTGGAACATTTAAAATGAGTTGTTAGTACTTGGTTGTGGGAAGTTAGACAAGTTATTGGTTATTGTAAACCAGGCATGTTATTCGTTAATAGTGATTGGTCTTACATTTTATCCTTTAGACCAACAACAAAACACCAGACCACTTTCCAACAACATAAAACCTCTCCACTTTCCAACAACTAACAACTAAAAACTAATTTTCGCATTATTGTATTCTTAAAAAATAACAATATGAAATCTTTACAAAACAAAGCAGCCCTGATCACAGGTGGAACCAAAGGCATTGGTCTGGGTATTGCAGAGCGCATGGCAGCCGAAGGGATGCGTATAGCGATTACAGGACGGAATGCTGCCGAAGCGAGAACCGAGGCAAGCAAGCTTATCAAATTGGGTGCTGCCGATGCACTAGGTTTAATATGTGATGTTCGGGATGGAAACAGCCAGGAGGTCTGTGTAAAGGAGATCATGGCAAACTGGGGACAACTGGATGTCGTCATCGCGAATGCCGGTGTAGGTCATTTCGATTCCATTGAATCCATGTCTCTCGAAAAATGGAACGAAGTCATTGATACCAATCTCACCGGTGTATTTAATACAGTCAAAGCCACAGTTGAAGCTCTCAAAGCAAGCAAAGGATATCTCATCACGATGGCCAGTCTCGCGGGCACAAATTTTTTCGCCAATGGAGCTGCATACAATGCCAGCAAATTCGGACTCGTGGGTTTTACACAGGCGGTAATGTTGGACCTGCGGAAATATGGTATCAAAGTGACTACCATCATGCCCGGATCCGTTGCCACTTATTTTAACGGTCATATACCTGATGAAAAAGATGGATGGAAGATTCAACCGGAGGATATCGGAGATATGGTTATCGATTTATTAAAATTAAATCCAAGGACGTTGCCAAGTAAAATTGAAGTGAGGCCGAGTATGCCGCAGTAGAAACTTCACTGTCGTGAACCGCAGATTAAACCAGATTTAGGGATTAGTAAGAATATTATGCATTCCCCCCTTTTCGACAAATTCCTTCTCTCTTCCGTTCTTACAAATCCTCTAATCTGATTTTGATTGTGTCCTGTTCTTACCAATCCCTAAATCAGGAGGAAAAGGTTTAAATTTAGAATTGATGAATCTTCTAAATTGAAGACTCTTGCATCCGAAGTTGATCAAGAGGCCAATCTCCAGATTATACGCTTCCAGGTAATTGATGGCTTGGGCGATATCGCTTTCATCAAGTAGATGAACCGCTTTTATTTCTACTGAAACATCGCTTTCGACCAGGAAATCAACACGCCTTGTTTTAATTTGAATACCCTTGTAAAATACCGGCATTACAAATTGCTCGTTGAAGGTCATTTGTTGCAAGGACATTTCAATTGACAACGCTTTTTGATAAACAGACTCCTGAAAACCGTTGCCAAGAATTTTGTGGACCTCCATAGCACAGCCAATGATACGGCCTGTGATTTCTTTGAATTTGAAATTTTCGTACATATTTGATCATGTTTGTTTTCAACTGCATACAATTTCCTATCAGCTTGGGAAACTGATAATAGACAAACCCTGGTGAGGTTCATTTTAATAGTTAAATATATGGTAATTTAAAAAAAAGAAAAAAGAAAAAAGAAAATTTTATAACATTACGTCCAGTTCTTTCCAATCCCTAAATTTGGTTACAGATTGAGATGCGCACTCCCAAATCAGCTAATCTGAATACAGATTGAATCCCTTTCTTACAAATCCCCTAATCCGGAATAAAATTGCACCCCTATCTTACTAATCCCCTAATCTGGTTTAATCTGTGGTTCTCCGACAGGAAAGAGTAGTATGGAAAATTTACCTATCTTAAAGTCACTATCATAAACTGAAATATTCTATCATCAATGTGCACCCTCAAATATTTTCAATATTTTCTTTTACTTATCCTTTCAGCTCTTGCAGACACCTGCTTTTCTCAGATCCATGACATCATCACCCTCCAATCCAATTGGAAATTTGTCTTAGGTGAAAATCCAAATGCCTTTCGTAAAGATTTTGATGACTCTAAGTGGCAGAGTGTTTCCATTCCACATGACTGGGCTATTGCGGGTCCTTTCAATATCAATGGGGATGGCAATACTGCAAAGCTGCCATGGAAAGGAGAAGGGTGGTATCGATATAAATTAAATATCACTACAGCTAACTCAGGAAAACGAATTATTCTTTTATTTGATGGTGTGATGGCCTTTCCTGCGATTTATATCAATGGTGTATTGGCGGGAAAGTGGGACTATGGTTACAACTCATTTTATATTGATGTTACTGATTTGGTGAAAGTGAATGGTGAAAATATTCTCGCTGTTCATGCCGACACCAGATCACATGATAGCCGTTGGTATCCGGGGGCAGGCATTTATAGAAAAGTACAAATGATCGTAGTAGATCCTGTGCATGCAGAGATATGGGGAACACAAATCACAACCCCCATCATCAAACCAAATTATGCAAGTGTCAATGTCATCACTTCAGTAACTAATCAGTCAGCAAATGCAGAAGATGAAATTTTTGTAAAACAAATAATCATCAGCCCTCTTGGAAAAGAAATTGCTGCAAAAGAGACAAAAGGAAAAATAGGAGCAGGATTACATAAAGATTTTGAAACGAATTTCACCCTGACGAATCCTGAAAAATGGGAAGTGTACAATGGTGCAATGTATACTTTGAAAACCATCATCAGGAAAGGTGATAAAATATTAGATATAAACAGTTCAACATTTGGTATCCGTTCAATCCGCTTCACTGCAGATGATGGATTTTATCTCAATGATAAACGCGTGCAATTAAAAGGAGTTTGTCTGCATCATGATCAGGGACCACTCGGTGCTGCATTTTATCCAAGAGCAATGGAAAGACAACTTCAATTATTGAAAGGCATGGGATGTAACGCCATCCGCACAAGTCATAATGTCCCTGCACCTGAACTACTGGAACTTTGTGATAAAATGGGTATCCTGGTCCTTGATGAAATTTTTGATAAGTATGATCAGAAAGCAGATATACTTCCTGAAACAGATTTCCAGGAATTTTCGCAACGGAATGTCAAAAATTTTGTAACGCGTGATCGCAATCATCCATGTATTTTTCTATGGAGTGTAGGAAATGAAATAGGTGATGTACAATGGAATATCAATGGCGGTTTTGACAAATTGCGTACGATGGTCAATAATGTAAAACGATATGATACATCTCGGCCTGTCACTTTGGTATGTGATAGCCGCAATAGTGCACGACTTCGTCATTTTGAGTATTACGATGTGCATAGCTGGAACTATGGTCGTCGCTATGACCTCGCACGTCAACTTGAACCAAATAAAGCCGTCATCATTTCAGAATCCGCATCTACAGTCAGCACGAGAGGTTTTTATGAATGGCCGTTACCTGAAAAGAAAACTGATTTTACGAAATCGATGCAGGTAAGTTCGTATGATCTCAATGCTCCCGATTGGGCCGAAATACCTGATGATGATTTTATGTGGCAACAGGAAGAAAATTATGTTGCCGGTGAATTTGTCTGGACAGGATTTGATTATCTCGGTGAGCCTACACCCTACGAAAATAATTCTGTTAAGAAATTGGGGATGACAGATGCCGAAGCTTCCGTCAGTTCATATTTTGGAATCATGGATCTTGTAGGTATTCCAAAGGACAGATATTATCTCTACAAAAGTTATTGGAAGCCGGAGGAAACCACTGTGCACATTTTACCTCATTGGAATTGG
>JBATMM010000507.1:0-3360 GCA_049289835.1 Saprospiraceae bacterium
GGAAGATGTGTCGCTGCATTTTTGCGTACCAGATTGCGTTCTTTAATAGCACGAAGGATAGCCTGTCGTTGCATTTCAAGAACACCAATCGTAAAGCTGCTGTCGATATCTTCAATGATCAGCTTAAGTCCATATCGCTCGTGGTAGTCAACGTTGACTTTGAGCTTGACAGCCATTCCTTGTTTCAGGATTTCTTCAGGGGGAATAGGGGACTTTCGTTTCAGATAAGCATACACATTAGCCCACATAGCGGCCTGACATTGCGCAGCTATCGTTTCGCCTTCCTTCTGGATCAAATCAAGATACCAATGGCCTCTCGACAATGACGCCTGACCTATCTCACATTCTATCCAGATCGGCTCATCAAAATTGAGCGAGATAACCCGCCTGATGTATTGATTGAGCTCTAGTAATGAATATGATGAAGGATTAGCCATTCAGCCTTATATAGCTCTATTTTTTGAGTACAGCTTTCACCAGATCCGCTGCTTCCTGAAGTAGGATTGCTGATTTGACATCCAGGCCACTTTCATCGATGATTTTTTTCGCCAGGTCTGCATTGGTTCCCTGCAAACGCACTATGATGGGGACACGAATCTGACCAATGGAATGATAAGCATCGACAATACCCTGAGCAACACGATCACATCGTACAATACCTCCAAAAATATTGATCAGAATAGCTTTTACACTTGGATCTTTAAGAATAATGCGGAAGGCGTTTTCAACACGTTTTGCATCAGCCGTTCCACCCACATCAAGGAAGTTGGCAGGAGATCCACCGGACAATTTGATGATGTCCATAGTCGCCATCGCCAGGCCTGCACCATTGACCATGCATCCGACATCACCATCGAGATTGACATAGTTGAGTCCAAATTCTTTGGCTTCAAGCTCTGTGGCATCATCTTCGTATGGATCGTGCCAGGCTTCAATATCGGGATGACGGTAAAGAGCGTTGTCATCCATAGATGCTTTGCAATCAACTGCTACGACTTCTCCGTTGCCATTAATTAAGACAGGATTGATTTCAAGCAGGGTAGCATCGCTTTCAACAAATGCTTTATAAACTTTTGATACAAACTGTGTCATATTCTTCAGCGCAGTACCGCTTAAGCCAAGATTGAAAGCAATTTTTCTTCCTTCAAATGCCTGAAGACCTAGTGCCGGATCAATGAATTCCGTATGCACCAAATGAGGCGTTTTTTCGGCCACACCTTCAATATCCATTCCGCCTTCTGTTGAATATATGATGACATTGCATTGCTTAGCCCTGTCCGTCAGAATGGATAGATATAGTTCTTTGCATTGGTTGTACTCTGGTATATAGACATCCTCTGCGATCAAAACTTGTCTCACTAGTTTGCCGGGACCATCAAGACCTCCGGGTGTTTGAGGTGTCTTTAGCATCATGCCCAGGATCGTATTTACTTTTTCTTTGAGATCATCGAGGTTCTTCACCACTTTGACACCGCCTCCTTTTCCCCTTCCTCCTGCATGTAATTGAGCTTTGACTACAGCTACCGGACTTCCTGAGTCTGCAGTTACTTTCTGATAGGCTTCAATGGCGTCGGCTAATGACCGGGCCACTACGCCCCGTTGAATTTTTACGCCAAAACGACTGAGCAATTCTTTTCCCTGGTATTCGTGCAAATCCATTCCTGATTATCTTTTTGAATTAAGGTGTGAAACTAAGTAATCCTGCGGCTATGCTCAAATTTCGACATGAAACACCAACGCCAACCCACGTTTGAGTTGCTCTGAACTCGAATTGTCGTCCGAAAGTAACTGACTTCGACCTCTTGCCTTTTCAAGGTCAGCAAAAAATTAGACTCTGGACAGTGTGCCACACCTTAGGTGTGCCACACTGTCATAACTGCCTGATAATACACGTAGTTATAAGTGGACCGATGGTACATGTTTTGGCCTTTTTTTACTTAAATAATATGTATATAAGAGATATGGCTTTTTGCAACCTCTTCAATTCTGTAGCAGCTCCAATGCTTTCCTCACATCATCCGTCGGGAGCTTACAGACTTTGTTTTGGCAAACATAAATAAGCGTCTGATGATCAGATAATTTGCCTTGTAATAGAGGCAGATTGCCTTCTTCAGCGCCTCCAACAAATATGGCATCGGGCTGGTAGGTTTTCTGCATTTTGATAAGGATACTTTCATAATCCTTACCCACAATGGCCACTTCTTTAGGGGACTGGGCTATCATAAGCATCAGTTGGCACCAATTGCTATAAAACGAGGGTTGCCCGTCACGCTTGACTACAGGCCAGACCTGGTTAAATATTTTTTGTGACCGTTCTTTATATTCCTGCTGATCAAATATTTCCCCTAACACAAACAAATTTCTGGCCATCGTACTATTAGCTGAAGGAATGACATTATCACTGACTTCGAGTCTCCTGGCGATGAGTGGAGCATCAATATCTGAAGTGAAATAAAACAATGCAGTCGAATCACTTTCAAAATGCTTCATGACATGATCTGTCATACCCTTTGCCTGATCAAGCCATTGGGTGTCAAAGGTAGTTTGATACATGGATAGAAAAGCCTGGATCACATTGGCATAATCATCAAGAAATGCATTGATAGAAGATTTACCATTCTTATAATTCCGATCCATCCGGTAATCATCTTTGATCATCTGCGTTTTTAGGAAAGTCGCATTCTTTATGGCTCTGTCAATATATTTCTTCTCTCCGCTCACACGATACGCATCTATATACCCTTGCAGCATGAGTCCATTCCAGGAAGCAAGTATTTTATCATCAAGGCCTGGTGCGACACGTTTCTTTCGTTCCGCAAGCAACACTTTATTAATCTTTGAAATCATGGAATAGAATTCATCTGTTGTCAGATTGTTTTGTTTTGCCACTTCCTGAGCAGGTCGATGCCGATTAAGTATGTTTTTCCCTTCTTCCCAATTCCCACTTACCCCGATATCATAATAGGTAAAAAATAATTTGCGCTCATGCTCGTCCGGTATAAGTTTTGTCAACTCATCTGCACTCCATACATAATATTTCCCTTCTTCCTTCTCACTATCCGCATCATATGAACTATAGAATCCACCTGAAGGATCACTCCAATTGTGATCCACGAAATCTAACGTCTGTTTTACGACATCCATATATTCAGCCTTACCTGACCACGCATAAGCCTGTGCGTAAAGAGAAACCAATTGGCCATTGTCATAAAGCATTTTTTCAAAATGAGGAACAAGCCATAACGAGTCCGTAGAGTAACGCGCAAATCCTCCTTCCAGTTGATCATATATTCCACCCATCATCATCTTATCAAGTGTCGTCGTCACTATGGATGCAGCCTCCTTATTGTTATATCGTTG
>JBATMM010000508.1:0-8598 GCA_049289835.1 Saprospiraceae bacterium
GAGAAAGATTCGTACCAGCCCATCCACCTTTGAGAGCATCACCTGTCGAAACAAGCATCAATCCGGCATCCTGTTCACGCAGAGCTTCATAACCCATGACACCATTCGGATCATATTCATCTGACCAGGCATGTGAATCCTGATGTGTATTCGGTAAGAATCCAGGATACATCAATCGGGTTGCATTTGCAAGATTTAGAATCCATTTTCCTATTGCTCTTGCATATCTCTTGTCATATCTGACCATTGGGGCAAGCTGACCTGCCTGTTGCACGCCATTCAATTGAAATGCATAATCATTCCCTGCATCATTTGCTTCACCGACAAGACCGGAGACATCATACCCATTCCATTTGCCTACTATCGTTCCCCAGCCTCTGAGTGGACCACGATTGAATATCCAGAATAGAATATTTGCAATATTATATTTCGTACCAACCTCTGCATTCATTTTTGCAGCGGTGTAAGCTCCATAAGGCAATTGTAATTCGTAAGATGGATTTGAACCCAGGTTACTGAGATATTCCATGCTCCACTCTGCTGCCTGCAGATATTGCCTGTCACCATTTTGTTTGTATGCATTATAAAGGAGCCAACCAAATGCACCTGACGCTTCAGGTTCGTGCACACCATCCGGATTAGGAGTCATGTGCAGAAAATCCCATGCTCTGTATTCCATAGAAGCCTTGGTCCATGGTGTTGTCTTGCCGCCCATTTTCTGAACAGCCTCTGACATCCTGTCTGCGATGAGCTTAAATTGATTTTGAGCATCACCGATATTTCCATACAGATCATAGAGCTGATAGAAATAAATATTGGGCATCATATCATACCACCAGTCAGATCCGCTATGTCCATCGATATTGTTGAGATAAAGAAATTCACCATTATTCTTATTGAAATAATCCTGGCTCATGAGGATCCAGTTCATTCCATATTGATTCGTCTTGTCAATACCTACCAATGATGCTCCCACTAGTGAAGGCAGTACATTGATGGCCTCTCCACTATTGTCGCTGTTCGTGCCGACATAACTATCAAGACCGAAAGTTGGATTTTGCGGATTATTAGTTCCCTGTGGAGTTGTAAAAACCAACGGCAGATAAAGACCAGTCTTATTGATGTCATATACAAACGAATCATAACCCATCGCCACTTTTTTCCAATCTCTCATCGTAAATGGAGAGGGTTCATTTGGCATCAACTCTATCCGTTGAATATTGATCTGACTTACCTGTGCTGACATGATCGTGATCGAGCAAAGAAGGAGTATTATTATTGCCTTTGTTGGAGTTTTCTCCAATAAATATGATGATACTTTCAATAGACTACCGAATTGAGTTAACCTCATTTGTTGTGTGTTAATAACCTGGATTTTGTGTGAGATTTGGATTCAGATCAAGTTCAGTCTGAGGAATAGGGAAGACCTCATTTTTTCCGGCTACAAAACCGGTGAGAACATCCTTTGCAATACCCCATCGAACTAAATCAAAGAAGCGATGAAATTCGAATCCGAGTTCTACTCTTCGCTCATGTCGTATAATATCGATCAGGGCCGTTTTATCTGTAGTCGTGATAGCAGGTAATGTAGTGGCAGGATTTGTGGCCTGTGCTCTTGCTCTTGCTCTTACTTCTTCAAGCGGAGCTAGTGCGTCAGAAGTTCTGCCGAGTTCGGCAAGGGCTTCTGCTTCCCATAGCAGGACTTCATCATACCGTATAGCTGTATAGTTTATGTCGCCATCTGCCTTTTGAGTGACTTCAGAAGTAGGCTGCAAAAATTTTCTTGGGCTTGCACCTGTTGATGAAAATGATGCTTTGTACGCTGTTCCAAAATAGTCTTCATTCTTTCGCGCTACAGTAAAAAGTAATCGCGGATCACCAAGTTCAAATGTATTGACGAAGTCAAGTGTAACTTCTGCGAATCCATATCCGTCAGGCACCTTTTTTGACAGCCATTGTTGATTGAGATTATTTCCTACGCCCAATTCAAGATTTGCATGTTGGATTTCAAAGACAGATTCGCTATTGTTTTGTGTTGTTTTCAGAAAATTATTTCTATAGTCTGCTTGCAGAGAATACACACCCAATGCTTTGATTTCAGCTACAGTACTGACTACCTGATCCCATTGTTTGAGATAAAGATGTGCTTTTGCTTTTAAAGCAAGTGCAGCACCTTTAGTGGCCCTTCCTACATCTGATGCTCCATACGATACGGGTAGCATCGAAGCTGCATCTCCGGCATCAATAGCCACTTGTTCAAATACAGTTGTCTGAGATGTTCTCGTCACGTTCACATCTTCGGGTGCCTGTATATTGAGTATAAGGGGAACATCACCAAAGACCTGTGCAAGTGTAAAATGATAATATGCTCTCAGAAAAAGTGCTTCACCGATGACTCTGTTCTTAAGTGTTTCATCTGCATCGATGAGTGGAGTTTTTGTGATCACGGTATTGGCCTGTACAATTCCGGCATAGTTGAGTTTCCAGTAATCATTCACTTCCTGTGTAGCAGCCGTTTGCTTGAATATATCAATGTCAATAATGCCAGGCCTGGATCCATCACCACCGACTACGGCATCATCAGAAGCTATTGTTCCAAAGACCCAGTAGTAATTATTGTTTGTACCGTTGATGAGCAGCGGCTGATATGTTGCATTGACAGCCTGAATAGCATCATTGGCTGTCTTGAAATAATTATCAGCATCGAGCCGACCCAATGGTTCTTTATTCAGCAAATCTGTACAGGAAGAACACCAAAAAACAACTGACAGAATGAGAGATAGAAAGTATGTAGTGCGCTTCATCATTTTAGAATTTGAGGTTTGTGCCTAGTAAGAAAACTCTTGGTGCGGGTACAGTGCCCCAGTCAATTCCTACAGCCAGATCGGAAGACACACCGTATCCCCTCGTATCATTTGTATTCGCCTGTATTTCCGGATCAAGCCCGGAGTATTTTGTGAATGTGAATAAGTTTTGTGCAGATACATATACTCTCCATGAGCTTATACTTTTGCTTTTCAATATTCCTTGCAGATCATATCCAATGGTCACATTCCGGACGCGCATGTATGATCCATCTTCAAGAAATCGGGTGGATGAACGGCGATTCCTGTTCCTGTCATCAAGACTTACTCTTGGAATATTTGTATTTGTATTATTTGGTGTCCAGCGATCAAGAATTTTTTCATAACTATTAAATCCGCGGAGTTGTGTTTCGTAAGCAAAATTGCCATAAATAAAATACACATCATTTCCCTGTACACCCTGCACTAAAACAGAAAGATCAAAATGTTTCCAATTCAGGCTGGCATTGAAACCGTATGTGAAATCAGGAAATGGATTTCCCAAATGGGCGCGGTCCTTATCATCAATCACACCATCATCATTCAGATCAGCAAATCTCACATCACCGGGACGGGTATCAGGACTTTGTGTAGCGCTGCTGTCAATTTCAGCTTGGGTCTGAAAGATGCTTTGCATTTTATACAGATAGAAAGAACCTAACGGATATCCTGGTTCAGTCCTGGTGAGTGGTCCGTCAGATAATCCGAACCCTCCAAGCAAAGGTTCAGTCCCTGCTATAGAGATTACATTATTGCTGACCGTGGAAATATTGGCCCCAATTTCATATGTAAGTTCGGATCCTGATTTACGATAATTGATTGCGAATTCAAAACCTTTGTTTTCCACTTTACCTGCATTAACATACGGAGGACTGAAAGCTCCTGCAGTTTGTGGAAGAGGTACGCGTACCAGAATATCATCTGTCTTCTTATCGTAGTAATCAGCAGACAATGAAATTCTGTCACCGAGGAAACTGAGTTCAAGACCGACATCCGTCTGTGTGGTCGTTTCCCATTTTATTTTATCATTTCCGGTTTCGACGACTTGTGATCCTGTAGCGATCTGATCACCAAAAGGATAGACAACTATGCCTGTCTGCACAAGAGAGCTGAAGGGATAAATTCCGATTTCCTGATTTCCGAGTTGGCCCCAGCTTGCTCTGAGTTTAGCATGAGATATAAAATCCATGTTTTTGAAAAAGGATTCATCCGAGATATTCCATGCAACGGATACAGCAGGGAATACACCATACTTATTGCCTTTGCCAAATCGTGATGATCCATCACGGCGAACAGATGCATTGAATACGTAACGGTTTTTATAATTATAACCTAATTGTCCAAAATAGGAGAGAAGTCCCCATTCAGTTGCCACGCCTGATGCACTGATATCACCGAATGCCTGGTTGACACTATTGTCGATGAACCATAGATTCTGATTAGTCGTCATAAAATTTCTTGCAGAAGCTCCCAGGTAATCAGTACGGTTAGCAATGGCCTCCATACCAAGAAGTAAGCTAACGTTATGCTGTTTTTCAGCGCCTAATGAAGTACTATAGTCAAGTGTGTTATTCCACACGAGATTTCGATCGATGACATTCCCTCTGTTGAGAGATGTGGGATCATAGATGGCTGCAGAAAGTCTTTCTTTAAATATGGTCTCACTTTGCATCAGCAGATCCATACCCAGATTAGTTCTGAATTTGAGATTGTTGAGGATGTTGTATTCGGCGAATACATTTCCAAAAATCCTGTACCGTTTGATGTTCCAGTGAGTGGAATTGATGAAGACGATTGGATTTGCATTGCCATCACCATAGAGCATCGGATCACCGAGTAGAGCTGAAGTATTATTCCAGTTTCCATTTTTGTCTTTTGATGGAAAAACAGGAGCGGCTATTAAAGCATATCGAATCCCGCTCAATTCATTGCCCGGCCCGGCGCCATCACCGGAACTACCTATTACATCACGATCTGCAAAAGAGAGTGAAATGTTATTACCCACTTTAAAACGGCCTTTCCCAATATCACCATTGAAGCGGAGTAAATATTTATCAAAACCTTGTCCTTTGAAGACACCTTCCTGGTTAGAATATTCACCAAGAATATAAAAGCTACCGTTATCACTACCACCTGACGCTGAAAGAGAATGTCTTTGCATCGGAGCGACCCGAAATACATCATTGAGCCAGTTATTATCAGGTAATGTATCTAGGATGGCAGGATTATATAATTCAAGTTGGTGAGGAATATCACGTAGTTCATTTGAATTTGTGATCGCTTCATTTCTGATCATGAGATAGTCTGCGGCATTCAATAATTTGGGAAGCCGGTTTGCCTCCTGGATTCCGTAGTAGGAATCAAAGCTGAAAACCGGCGCTCCCTTCTTGCCTTTTTTGGTAGTGATGAGGATAACACCATTAGCTGAGCGAGCTCCGTAGATTGAAGCTGAAGCACCATCTTTCAGTACTTCGATGGATTCAATATCAGAGATCGCAAACATGTTGATGTTACCCGTAGTGGGTATGCCATCGATAATATATAGTGGATTGTTATTGCCCAATGTACCTGCTCCCCGGATCCGCACAGCTATATCATCACCCGGTGCACCGGTAGCTTGTGTGACCTGAATCCCGGCCACTTGTCCCTGTAAAGCCTGATCCAAACCGGTCAGTGGAAGATGTTCTATGTTTTTTGCTTTTACCGAGGAGATTGAACTCGAGACATTGCTCTTGATTTCTTTTTTATACCCTATGACGATGACATCTTCAAGTACCTTCTTGTCCGTTTGGAGTGTGACATTGATCTGCGTCTGACCATTGACAGGGAAAGATTGGGTCACGAAGCCGATAAAACTGAATTCGAGGATAGCATCGGCTTGTGCCTGTATCTTATATGCCCCGTTGTAATCTGTTGAAGCACCCAGAGTGGTGCCTTTGATCACAACATTGACACCGATCATCGGTTGCTGATCCTCTCCTGAGGTAACAATACCTGATACAGTCAGGTCCTGACCATAAATGAATATGGACAGGAAGGTCAATAAGAGGGTCACGGATAACTTCATCTTATTCAGAATAGTGGTCGTCATGCAAACAAATTTTTAAAGCTATTCCACCTATGTAAAGAGGGAACGCATCACCAGATGATACTACATAGGAACGGCTGGTCTAATCTACGACGAAGGGAAATATCAAATCTGTACTTTAAGTGAAAAGAATGGTACTTTTATGAATATCTGATTATCCACACTTTAAACCTGCTTAATATTATGAAGGTATATCAGGAGATAACACCGGTGACCGGTGCTGACATATTTGTGATCCTGGACTCAGTGAACAAAGGTTTTGAGTACCCGATTCACAATCATGCTGAATTTGAATTGACATTGGTGATGGGCAGTGCGGGTACACGGATCATGGGAGATTCGGTCCTGCATTACGCAGATGAAGATCTTGTCCTGATCGGTCCTTATTTATTCCACAAATGGGATGATGAGGAAAAGAAAGGAGATCAACACAATCCCTGTCGTGTGGTGACCATCCAGTTTGATATGCATTTGTTTGACAAATATTTTTTGTCAAAAAAACCATTTGTACTCATTCAGGCATTGCTGAGAACGTCCGGCAGAGGTATCCGATTTTTTGGAAAAACAAGAGAGGAAGCAAAAAGCAGAATTGAAAAGCTTACAGGTTTATCAGGGCTCGAAAGTGTTACTGAATTTTTACTGCTACTTGACCTGCTATCCAAATCATCCGAATCAGAATTTCTGGCCAACACCGGGTTTAATGTCAACCTCGTGCAGAGTAATAGTAAAAGACTGAATGCAGCATATCAATACATCATCGCTCATTTTCAGGAAAGCACTTTGAAAATGTCAAACGTGGCTGCGGAAGTAAACCTTGGTGATTCAGCATTCAGCCACTTTTTTAAAAAGGCTACGAATCGAAGTTTCTCCGATTATTTAATAGCCATGCGTATTGAATACGCTTGTAAATTATTGCTTGAATCAGATGAACAGATCAGCCGCATTGCTTTTTTGTCAGGTTTTAATAACATCGCCAATTTCAATCGTATGTTTAAAAAAGCTCATCATGCCACACCGATACGCTTTCGGAAAATATATCAGGAGAAAAATAAATTCGATTGGAACAGACAGATCACACCGGGACAGTTTATTCCTGCCGGCGTCAATGGAAAAAACGGTGATAAGCCACTTGAATATAGTACCCGCTATGTGAGATCCTGAACATTCAGTTTTCACATTCCAACGAATCATAGATGATATATAGAAGCATTTTATTCTTTTTCAGTATTACGCTTTTCGGGCTTTCGTGTCGTGAACATCGGAAGGACCAGGATGGCCTTGTTTATTGGTCATCAAGCAATCCTGAAGAAATAAAATTTGCAGAGAAGTATATCGATGAGTGGAATAAAAACAATCCGGGTGAGCCGATAACATTTCAGCCTGTTCCGGAAGGACAATCAAGCGAAGAAGTTATTCTTGCCGCTGTCGTCGGGAAAACAACGCCGGATATTTATTCTAATATGTGGCAAGGTGATGTCGAGGATTTTGCACGCGCAGGCGTATTGATTGCACTGGATACGCTGGATGGCTTTATGGATTTTTTATATGAGCGATGTGATTCTTTGGTCGTGCAGGAGATTACGTCCACAGACGGGCATATTTATCAAATTCCATGGAAGGTCAACCCCATCATCATGATGTACAATCCGACATTGTTTCATGATGCAGGTATAAAAGAAGTCCCTAAAACTTATTCTTCCTATATGTCGGCCGGAGGCAAAATTGAAGCGCATGCCGAACATGCCGAACTGGGCACTCTCTGGTTAGGAATAAGTGAGGTCAGTCCAATCTGGTGGCAACGGTTTTTTAATTTTTTACCGCTCTATTATGCTGCATCGCGAGGTGCCCCACTTGTAAAGAATGATAAAGCTGTTTTTAATAACCAGTACGGTGTAGGCGTTTTTACTTTTTTGCAGGAACTCTATACAAATGGATATTTCCCTCGCGAACAATTGAAAGGTCAGAGCGATCCATTTCTTGCTTCGAGAGTATCATCAACATTCACAGGCCCTTGGACGATAGAACAAAATGAAAAATTTAAACCCGAAGGATTTCAATTTGAATTTGATTTTGTGCCTGTTCCCGATACAATGACAGGCCCTGTATTTTCATATGGAGATCCAAAAAACATAGTCATCTTCAATACATGCAGTGATCCTGAAAAAGCTTGGAGTTTTCTCAGAACCATTCTGAGTACTGAAGCAGATAGAGACTTCCTACAGTTGTCAGGTCAGTTTCCGCGAAGAAAGGACATCAATACAAATCCACTATTTCTGGATTACCTGAAAGTTCACCCGAAACTCATTCCCTTCGCTATGCAGACAAAATATCTGAGAGGTATGGATTGTGAACCGTACATGAAGGAAGTTTTAGATATCATCTCTCAGGAATACGAAGCATGTGTTGTGTACGGAAGGAAATCACCCAAAGATGCGATTGATGATGCAGCGAAGGCCGTGGATCTTTTGTACAAACATTAAAACAATAGGCAATAGGCAATAAGCAAATGGCAATAGGCAATAAACAATAAGCAAAAGACAATAGGCAATGAAAAGGAGATAATAATTTCTTTGCGTCTTTGCGTCTTTGCGAGAAAATTGATAGTAACCAAATAACGAGTAACGAATAGTCAATAGGCAAAGAAAAGTAGATTATAATTTCTTTGCG
>JBATMM010000509.1:0-5386 GCA_049289835.1 Saprospiraceae bacterium
ATTGTATACTGATGACGAGTTACAAACTGTCTAAAGCTGCGAAAGAGAGACTGGATGTCATCTGCAAGAGCAACGATGGTTTCTTTATTGCTGAGGCTGATCTCAAACTACGCGGCCCGGGAGATATTGCAAGTACAAGACAGAGTGGCGCTTATGAATTTAAGGCTGCGAATCTTGTAGAAGATCAGGCGATCCTGAGGACTGCAAGAGCCATTGCTGAGGAGATCATCACGAATGATCCTGAATTGAAATCGCAGGAGCATATTCCTTTAGCCAGGTATCTGATGTCGGAACAACGGTATAAGCAGGATTGGTCGAGGATCTCATGATCGGGTGATCAGGTGATCAGGTGATCTAGTCTAAATTATAAATTATAAATAAAACCTTGTTGTATTTTACTGTTCGTAACAAAACCAGATTGTGATGACTCCAAAATATAAGACTACCGTTTGCTTCCGGTTTTTTATTTTCTTTTTGATATTTGTTCC
This sequence comes from Saprospiraceae bacterium, assembly GCA_049289835.1. Classification (GTDB taxonomy): domain Bacteria; phylum Bacteroidota; class Bacteroidia; order Chitinophagales; family Saprospiraceae; genus Opimibacter. The sequence goes on from JBATMM010000509.1 coordinate 489, forward strand.
TGCCGTTTATTTCGGTGCTACTTTTTTCAGAGGTGAGAATGGGTGGCAGATGATCAAAGATTTCTATCATAAGATCGTCGGGAAATCTGAATCGACTTCATCAGGAAGTGAAGTGAAGTCTGATACATACAAAGTTGAAGATTGTCAAACGGCATTAAAGAAAATGCAGGATGAAAATGATGAATTGAAAAGAGAGCTCAGGGAGAAGGAGAATGAGATATCAACATTGAAGTCGAAATAGGCGTTTTCGATTTTCGATTTTCGATTTTAACCGGAAGACAGCGTATGTTTGTTTTTGGTTTCACAAAGACCATTGAATTTAATATTAAGAGTGGGCATCTTGGGTTAAAAGTATGGCGAGGCCAAGGTGGATTGATAATAATTCGGGAGCAAGGCTGATTTTACGAAGGCGAGGGCAAGCCTTGCCAATGCTTATACGTCACGTAAATTATCGGTTGTTGAGGAATTTCTTTTTCTTTGCTGCCTGGTATCAGACTCCTCAAACAATAAAGATTTATCATGGGAAAGATCAGAATATTAGCAAATGATGGAATTGATGATTCAGGTAAAGCTATGCTTGAAGCCGCCGGAATTGAAGTGGTGACAACGCATGTTAAAGCGGAAGATTTAACGGAACAACTGAAATCCTATGATGCGATCACTGTGCGAAGTGCTACACAGGTGAGGAAAGAGTTGATTGATGCATGTCCAAATCTAAAGGCGATCGGAAGAGGTGGTGTAGGAATGGACAATATAGATGTGGCATATGCAAGAGAAAAAGGCATTGGGGTGTATAATACACCAGCTGCATCATCAAGGTCAGTGGCGGAATTAGTTTTTGGGCACATTTTTACGCTTGCACGTCTGCTACATGTTTCTAACAGGGCGATGCCGGCTACAGGTCAAACAGACTTTGGCAAACTAAAAAAACAATGCAGTGAAGGATTTGAAGTATTGGGAAAAACGATCGGAATAATTGGCTTTGGTCGTATCGGGCAGGAGGTTGCCAGGATGGCCCTCGGATTAGGTATGTCTGTGATAGCGAGTGACCCATTTGTGAAAGAAGCTACCATTGATATCAAAGTGAATGGCGCATCAGAAAAGATAAATGTGCTGATCCGTACTGTTGACATTAATACCCTTTTGCTTCAATCTGAAATCATCACCATTCATATCCCTAAAGCAGATAAGCCTGTCATCGGAAAAGAAGAACTATCTAAACTTGTAAAAGGTGTCCTATTAATCAATACTGCAAGAGGAGGAGTATTTGACGAAGATGCTATTCTTGAGGGATTGGCTTCCGGTCAGATTGGTGGTGCAGGGATAGATGTGTTTGTTGGCGAACCAACTCCCCGAGTGGAAATACTAACACATCCGAAGATTTCACTCACACCGCATATCGGTGGGTCAACTGTTGAGGCACAAGAAAATGTGGGGAGAGAATTGGCAGGACTGATCATAAATCACTTTAAGAAGACTTAGATCCCGATTTGAGATTTGAGATTTCCTGCTGGTCATTCTGCCCCTAAATCCCCTGTGCTTCGACAAGCAAAACTCAACCTTGTGCTACAGCTCAGCAACCAGGGGACTTTTATCAATCTTTAAACTATTTTGACTAAGCATATACAGTTGATTGTCTTTTAGAATTTTTAGAAAATCATTTTCTTCAATAAGTTCTGCACCAAGGGTGCGCATGTGAGGAGTGTCTTGTTGGCAATCTATCCAATCAAATCTTAAAGATTCGAGGTGTTTAGCAAAATGTATAAATCCAACCTTTGAAGCATTAGGCTTTTCGGAGAACATACTTTCGCCAAAAAATATTTTTCCCAAAGCTATTCCATATAAACCACCCACCAACTCACCATCACATGTGACTTCTACACTGTGCGCGTATCCTGAATTAAATAGTGTGATGTAAGCTTCAATCATTTCTGGTAATATCCAAGTACTTCTCCCCTGCCCTTTTCGCGGAATTGAGCTGCAACGACGGATTACATTTTCAAAATCTTTATCGATCGAGACAACAAATTTTTTCTGATTTATAGCATTTCGTACTGAGTGTGAAATATGAACTTCTGAAGGCCGAACCATCAGTCGCGGTGTCAGCCACCACCAGAGTATTGGCTGCCCTTCATGAAACCATGGAAAAATTCCCCATCGGTAGGCTAATAAAATTCGCTCGGGTGAAAGTGATCCCCCTATTGCAAGAAGACCATCCGGATCACAAAGGGTGGGATGTGGAAAAATTAATTGTTCGTCAAGGGAGAATACCGCCATGCTTCGACTGCTTTAGTATTTTTATTTTGCTTCACTCAATAAAAATACTAAAGCTGGCTCAGAAGGCTTTGTTTTCGATTATCGATTGACTTTCTCGTGTTCGATGATGGCACTGAGGCCTCTGTCAACGAGGGCTTCTCTCAAAGGTTTGAGGACTTCATATACACCTAGCTTAACACTGGCACGTCCTTTTGTATGGATGATCCAGGCAGATTGTTCAGCTTGTTCTGAAGTATGGTTAAGTAGATCCATGAGGCATTCAATGACCCATTCAAATGTATTGTAGTCATCATTGAGCACAATCAGCTCAGCTTGCTCACCACTGGTGATGATATCATCGACCAGGATGTCTTCTGTTTCTTTAGTTTGATTGTTGATATTCATGAGAGGGGAATTTAAGGCGAAATTATACATTTTATGTCAATTGCAATTGTCGAACTGCATTCTGAACATTCTGGAGATCTGGTAAGTTGCCTGCAGATTCGAGTACTTCAATGTACCTGATTACTCCTTCAGCATCGATCACAAACACAGCTCTTTTCCCAACACCTTTCATGCCAAGGGAAAATTCTTCATAAATCACATCATATGCCCTTATCGCTTCCTTGTTGAAATCAGACAACAATGAAAAGTTAAATTGATGTTCAGCTTTATACCGGTGAAGGGTCTGAGGCGAATCAATTGAAATGCCCAGCACTTCTGTGTCAAGTTCATTGTATACAGACATATCGTCGCGGGTAGCACATAATTCCTTCGTGCATGTACTTGTAAATGCGAGAGGAAAAAAAAGCAATACTACATTTCTTCCAACATAATCATGCAGATGAACCAATTGTTTGTCCGATGAATACAATGAGAAATCAGGCGCTTTATCTCCGATACGTAATGACATAGTCAATTATTTTTGGAGTAATAAAATCAGGGTGTTCTGTAATTGTGTATACTTACGCAAAGATAACAACAAAATACACGGGTGGGTTTAAAAAGGACATATATTGAATTGCATATAGCTGTGGTTTTGCTTGCGATGACGGCTATCCTGGGGGACCTGATATCCTTGTCTGCCAGTGTATTAGTGTGGTGGAGGACATTGATCGCAAGTATTGGGATAGGATTATTTCTGTTGATCACCGGCAGGATAAAAATGGAATGGATCCGTGGGCATAAAAAAATTTATGCGCTTGGAGGAATGATTGCGATACACTGGATTTGCTTTTTCGGTTCTGTAAAACTGGCCAATGCATCAACAGCATTAATTTGTTTTGCGACGATTTCATTGTTTACAGCATTTATTGAACCATGGATCACGAAGAGGAGAAGAGAAACGCATGAAGTCTTATTTGGACTACTTGTCATACCTGGCATTGTGCTGATAGCCGGACATGCCGAAGGAGATGTTTTGTTAGGAATAATTCTAGGCCTGATGGCATCGCTGTTAATCGCTATCGTCGCCAGCTTTGAAAAGAAATGGATCACAGAGACTGATCCGGAACACATGGTATTACTGCAGATGATGGGAGCATGGATAGCGATGTGTGCCTGGTTGACCGGAGAATTTTTTCTTGGCAGGATTGATCGCTTCGTTCCGGAGGGCATGGATATTATTTATCTTTTGGTTCTGGGGATAGTTTGTACATGTGTGGCCTGGGTCCTGGCGACTCGAGCGATACGAACGATCACTGCATTTGATTCCATGATCGTGATTAACCTTGAGCCGGTGTATGGAATCTTATTGGCTTTAGTAATCCTCAATGATGGTAAAGAACTAACGTTGTCTTTCTATCTTGGAGCTTCTATCATTTTAGCTTCTGTATTTATTCATCCAATCTGGCAAACCCGACATGCTCGCACCTGAAATACAAAATTATATCGACGATCACAGCAACATAGATGATGCGGTGCTGAATGAGGTGGACAGGAATACGCATCTTCATACACTGATGCCTCAAATGTTGAGTGGAAGTATGCAGGGAAAGATGCTGACCCTGATGACATCGCTGATCGATGCTAAAAATGTATTGGAGATCGGGACCTTTACAGGTTTCGGTACGATATGTCTAGCGAGAGGAGTAAACTCAACTGAGGGGAAAGTCGTGACTATTGATGTGAATCCAGAGTTTTCATTTCTCGTCAAAAAGCATTTGTCACTCGCAGGTGTGGAAGACCGGGTGGAGACATTGATAGGTGATGCGTTGAAAATTATTCCAGCAAGAAAAGAGATTTGGGATCTTGTGTATATCGATGCGAATAAGCAAGAGTATGTCGAGTATTATAATGCAGTGATTGATCATGTTCGCCGTGGTGGATTGATCCTGACAGATAATGTTTTGTGGAGCGGAAAGGTGGTGAATGAACCGAATGAGGTGGATGCGAAGGTGATCAATACGTACAACCGGATGCTCTATGATGATCCTCGTATTGAAGTTATTATTCTCGCCATCAGGGATGGATTGAGTGTAGCCAGAAAGAAATAGGTAAGAAGTGATCAGTGATCAGTGATCAGTAGGAAAATAGGCAATGAGCAATAGGCAATAAGCAATAAATAAAAGGCAATTAAAAAATAGCGACAGGAACTATCATTTTTAACCAATTTTTATTTTCACTTCAAATGGAAAATGTGC
>JBATMM010000510.1:0-8774 GCA_049289835.1 Saprospiraceae bacterium
GCAATTCACAGGGTTCTTATATAATATCTAATACTGGGAATATGTCTGATGGTAAAAGATGGTACTCACTTCGGGTGATTTCAGGTAAAGAACGTAAGATCAAAGAGCGTATCGAACTTGAGATTAAGCGATCCGGATGGGATGACATCGTCACCCAGGTACTGGTGCCTTCAGAGAAAGTATACAAGATCAGGAACGGCAAAAAAGTAATTCTTGACCGAAATATTTTACCGGGGTACATTTTACTTGAAGCGATCCCTGAACGTTTTAGTTCGGAAATTGTTCAGGGTATTTCTAACATGCCAAATGTGATTCATTTCCTGGGACGGACTCATCCGATTCCGATGCAGGAAAGCGAAGCAAACCGGATGTTAGGTAAGGTCGATGAATCACAAGGATTAGTTGAATCCATGGTAGAGCCATTTATCGAAGGAGAGATGGTTAAAATCATCGATGGACCATTCAATGATTTTGTGGGAGACATTAAAGAGATCAACGAAGAAAAGAAGAAATTAAAGGTCATCGTAAAAATATTTGGCAGGGGAACAGAAGTAGAGCTTAACTTTATGCAGGTTGAGAAAACGTCTTGATTTTCAGGCTTTTAGTTAATAATATCTGAAGCGCTTTATGGCAAAGGAAATAGAAACATTTATCAAATTACAAGTGAAGGGTGGTGCTGCAAATCCAGCTCCTCCGGTAGGACCTGCATTAGGTTCGAAGGGGGTCAACATCATGGAATTTTGCAAGCGATTCAATGCCAGGACTCAGGATGCTCAGGGGAAATTAATTCCTGTTCTGATCACCGTCTATAAAGACAAGTCCTTTGAATTTGAACTGAAAACAGCTCCGGCTGCTGCACAGTTGCTTGAAGCATCAAAAGTGAAATCAGGTTCAGCTGAGCCAAATCGCAAGAAAGTAGGTTCTGTTACCTGGGATCAGGTTACGGCTATCGCTCAGAATAAAATGCCTGACCTCAATGCCTTTACGATTGAGTCTGCAGTTCTAATGGTTGCCGGAACTGCAAGAAGTATGGGCCTGACTATAACGGGTACACCTCCGGCTGGAGTTGTTGTCAAAGTTTGATTAGATAAGATTCTTCAATCCGTCAGAAAGTTGCCGGATTTAGTTTAAATAAAGTAATTAATTCAAAAGGGAGTGTCGCCCTATTAGCGCCACGCCAAAACCTTTAAAATAGATTTGAATGGCTAAGCTTAGCAAAAAAATGGCTATCGCTTCCAAGAAAGTAGATAGCGACAAGCTTTATGATCTCACGGAGGCCATGAAACTGGTTAAGGAAGTGAACCTTACCAAATTTGATTCATCAGTTGATCTTCACATCAGACTTGGTGTAGATCCGCGGAAAGCTGATCAGGCTATACGTGGTACTGTAAGTCTTCCACACGGAACGGGAAAAACTAAAAAAGTACTTGTGCTTTGCACGCCTGATAAGGTTCAGGAAGCATTGGCTGCCGGTGCTGATTTTGCAGGTCTTGAAGAGTATATCGCCAAGATTGCAGAGGGATGGACAGGTATTGATGTCATCGTGGCAATGCCATCTGTCATGGCACAGGTTGGTAAAGTAGGTCGTATTCTCGGTCCTCGTGGTTTGATGCCCAATCCAAAGTCAGGAACTGTGACGATGGATATCACAGGTGCAGTGCAGGAAGTAAAGGCTGGTAAGATCGCATTCCGGGTTGACAAATTTGGAATCATCCACTCACCGGTCGGTAGGGTATCCTTCACTGCTGAGAAATTACAAGAAAATGCACTTGAGCTTCTGAATACTATACAGCGCCTCAAGCCGAGTAGTGCAAAGGGTATCTACATGAAGACAATATCCGTGGCATCGACGATGAGTCCGGGTATCAATGTAGACCCCAAAACCTCTCATGCTCACAAGGAATAAACTAAATGTGCAGATCATCTAAAATAATCAGACGATGAAAAAACAAGACAAAGATGTGGCTATAGGGGTGTTGCGTGAGAAATTCGACAACAGTACATATATCTATTTTACAGACGCTTCTGCCATGACGGTTGAACAGGTCAACAAGCTGAGACGCATGTGTTTTCAGAAGGGGATCGAAATGACCGTTGTGAAAAACAAACTGGCTCGCAAAGCGATGGAGAGCCTCGGTGAAGAGAGAGGATTTGCACCTGTCTATAAAGCGCTTGCCGGACCAACGGCGATCATGCTTACAGATACAGCAAATGCACCTGCGAAACTGATCAAAGAATTCAGGGGCAAAGAAGGTAAAAAGCCCATATTAAAAGCAGCATACATTGACAGTGATGTCATCTTTGGTGATGAGAGCCTGGACATGCTGATTGCACTTAAGTCCAAGAATGAACTCATCGGAGATATTATCATGCTTCTGCAATCTCCTGCTAAGAATGTAATCTCTGCGCTTAAATCAAGTGGCAGCACGATTGCAGGTTTAGTAAAGACATTGCAGGAAAGACAAGCACAATAAGGCTTCCAAGTTTTTCAATACATATTAATTCAACATTTGACAATTTCTAAAAACAACACAAAACATGGCAGACGTTAAAGCATTAGCCGAACAGTTAGTTAACCTCACGGTAAAAGAGGTTAATGATCTCGCGGGCATTCTGAAATCCGAATACGGCATTGAGCCGGCAGCAGCAGCAGTAGCAATAGCCGGACCAAGCGCAGGTGGAGGAGAATCAGCTGCACCAGCAGAGAAAACCGAATTTGATATTTTCCTGAAATCAGCAGGAGGAAACAAACTTCAGGTTGTAAAAGAAGTGAAAACATTATTAGGTCTGGGTTTGAAAGAAGCCAAAGATTTAGTAGATGGCGCTCCAGCTATGCTGAAACAAGGTGCTCCTAAAGATGAAGCGAATTCTGTAAAATCAGCTCTCGAAGCTGCTGGTGCAGAAGTCGAACTCAAATAAGAGATTCCTTGTCAAGGCATCATTACTTAATCTTAAACTGGTGACATTGCTCAAACAAAAGGTGCATCATTGAGATATAACATTGTATTAATACAAAGCTTAGCTGGAGGGTGTTTACATCTTCCGGCTCAGCTATTTTGTATTTGAAAGAATTTGACTCAAAAGAGTTTACATTCCTAAATCTTAATAATCCATGGCCGGTAACACTGCTGTAAAATCCATTACCAAAGAGAGGATCAATTTCGGAAAGATTGATCTCAATACTCAATACCCGGATTTTCTGGAGATCCAGCTTAAATCCTTTCACGAGTTTTTTCAACTCGAGACGACACCGGAAAACCGGAATAGTGAAGGGCTTTATAAGGTATTCCAGGAGAACTTTCCAATATCTGATGCCAGGAGCATTTTCGTTCTTGAGTTTTTAGATTATTTCATTGATCCGCCACGCTACAAGATTGAAGAATGTATGCACCGCGGACTGACCTATAGCGTACCTCTGAAGGCCAAGCTAAGATTATCCTGTAATGACGAAGAGCATATTGACTTTGAAACCATCGTACAGGATGTGTTTCTCGGCAATATTCCTTACATGACGCCAAAGGGTACATTTGTCATCAATGGTGCTGAACGTGTGATCGTTTCTCAGTTACACAGATCACCTGGTGTATTTTTCAGTCAGTCTTATCACCCTAACGGTACTAAGATTTATTCTGCCCGTGTCATTCCTTTCAAAGGAGCATGGATGGAATTCGCGACTGACATCAATAATGTGATGTATGCTTACATCGACAGGAAAAAGAAATTCCCTGTAACTACATTGTTGAGAGCGATAGGGTATGACTCAGACAGAGAAATACTAAGCCTGTTCGAATTAGCGGAAGAAGTGAAAGTGAGTAAAGCTTCATTAAAGAAAGCTATCGGCAGAAAACTGGCAGCACGGATACTTCGCAAATGGACAGAAGACTTCGTGGATGAAGATACAGCAGAAGTGGTGACCATCGAACGTAACGAGATCATACTCGAACGTGATGTCATCATCGATGAAGATCATATTGATATGATCCTTGAAGCGAATGAATCAACGATCATCCTTCAGCGTGAAGACATCGGTGAAGATTATTCGATCATCTACAATACATTACAAAAAGACCCTACCAGCTCCGAAATGGAAGCTGTACAATATATCTATCGTCAGCTCAGAGGATCTGATCCTCCGGATGAAGAAACAGCACGTGGTATCATCGACAAATTGTTCTTTTCAGACAAACGATATAACCTGGGTGATGTAGGACGATATAAAATCAATCGTAAGCTTGGTATTGATATTGACAAAGATTTACTTGTACTGACAAAAGAAGATATTATCTCCATTGTCAAATACCTGGTAAGTCTTACAAATCAGAAAGCAGAACTTGACGATATCGACCATTTATCAAATCGTCGTGTCAGAACTGTAGGTGAACAATTGTATGCCCAATTCGGAGTTGGTCTTGCAAGAATGGCAAGAACGATCCGTGAGCGTATGAATGTGCGCGACAATGAAGTATTCACACCGATAGACCTGATCAATGCGCGAACACTTTCGTCAGTGATCAATTCATTTTTCGGAACCAGTCAGTTATCACAATTTCTTGATCAGACGAACCCTCTATCCGAAATCACGCACAAGCGCAGAATTTCAGCGTTAGGCCCGGGCGGTTTGTCACGGGAGCGTGCAGGTTTTGAAGTACGGGACGTTCACTATTCACATTACGGACGTCTGTGTACAATTGAAACACCTGAAGGTCCGAATATCGGTTTGATCTCTACACTTTGCGTACATGCAAAGATCAATAAGATGGGATTCCTTGAGACACCATATCGCCGGGTAGCTGATGGTAAGGTTGTACTGAAAGGAAATGCAGAATACCTGACTGCAGAAGGAGAAGACTATTTGAAAATAGCACAGGCTAATACACCGATTGATAAAAGTGGAATCTTCATGACAGACCGTATCAAATCACGGGAGCATGGTGATTTCCCGATGTTAGGTCCGGAAGAAATTGAATACATGGACGTTGCACCAAATCAGATTGTAGGTGTTTCCGCTTCATTGATTCCATTTCTTGAAAATGATGACGCCAATAGAGCGCTCATGGGATCAAACATGCAACGTCAGGCAGTACCATTGATCAAACCTGCATCACCGATTGTAGGAACCGGTCTTGAAGCTAAAGTGGCTTTAGATAGCCGGATGTTGATCAATGCAGAAGGTCCGGGTGTAGTTCAATATGTAGATGCTACTAAGATTACAATCAAATACGACCGTTCTGAAGAGGATCAACTGGTCAGTTTTGAAGATGATATGCGTACATATTATCTGACAAAATTCCAGCGGACAAATCAGGGTACATGTATCAACCTGAAACCGATCATCAAGAAAGGTGACCGTGTAAAAGAAGGTACAATCCTTTGCGATGGATATGCAACTGAAAAAGGTGAATTGGCTTTAGGTCAAAATCTCAAAGTCGCTTTCATGCCATGGAAAGGATACAACTTTGAAGATGCCATCGTAGTCTCTGAGCGAATTGTCAAAGAAGACATTTTCACGTCTGTTCACATTGAAAGTTTTGAACTCGAAGTAAGAGATACAAAACTGGGTGAAGAAGAATTGACAAATGATATTCCAAATGTCAGTGAAGAAGCTACTAAGGATCTTGATGAGAATGGTATCATCAGGGTAGGTGCAAGTGTCAATGAAGGTGATATTCTGATCGGTAAGATTACACCAAAAGGTGAGACAGATCCTACACCAGAAGAGAAACTCCTAAGAGCTATTTTCGGGGATAAGGCAGGGGATGTCAAAGATGCTTCATTTACAGCCCCTCCTTCTACAGACGGAGTGGTGATTGATAAACAACTTTTCGCACGTGCAAAGAAGGATAAATTCCAGAAAGCGCAGGAGAAAAAACTTATCGATCAGCTGGATGACAAACATTCAGTGGCATTGAATGAATTGAAGACATTGCTTATTGACAAATTATCTATACTGATCAAAGGCCAGGCATCAAATGGTGTAAAAACTATTTATGGTGAGGTAGTGATCAACAAGGGTAACAAGTTTACACCAAAGACACTGAAGACTATTGATTTCAGTCAGGTAGATTATACAAACTGGACTGGTGAAAAGCATGTTGATGGTCTTATCTCAAGACTGCTGCATAATTTCAGCATCAAGGTGAATGAAGAAATAGGACGATACAAACGTGAGAGTTTCAACATCAGCATCGGAGATGAATTACCTCCTGGTGTATTAAAGCTTGCAAAAGTATATCTCGCTCGTAAGCGTAAGCTAAAAGTGGGTGATAAAATAGCAGGACGTCACGGAAATAAAGGTATTGTCTCTAAGATCGTACGTGCAGAAGATATGCCATTTCTTGAAGATGGTACTCCTGTAGACATTGTACTCAATCCACTGGGTGTGCCTTCTCGTATGAACCTTGGACAGATTTTCGAAACTGTATTAGGTTGGGCAGGTGAAAAGCTGGGTGTGAAATATTCAACACCGATCTTTGATGGTGCTGCGCTTGAAGAAATAGCTGCACAGGTCATTGAAGCAGGTCTACCTGATCTGGGACAGACATACCTGTATGATGGTAACACAGGAGATCGTTTTCACCAGCAGGCTACTGTAGGTGTTATCTACATGCTTAAACTGTCGCACATGGTAGATGATAAGATGCACGCAAGGTCCATTGGTCCATACTCATTGATCACGCAACAGCCATTGGGTGGTAAAGCTCAGTTTGGAGGTCAGCGTTTTGGTGAAATGGAAGTTTGGGCACTTGAAGCTTATGGTGCTTCGAATATTCTGCAAGAATTACTTACTGTAAAATCAGATGATATCATCGGCAGAGCAAAGGCTTATGAAGCCATTGTGAAAGGTGATAATATGCCGGAGCCTCATATTCCTGAGAGTTTCAATGTACTGGTGCACGAGCTTCGTGGTCTTGCACTTGATGTAAAATTTGATTGATTTCATTCTATCATAATTCAGCTATAGACTATGTCTCTTAAAAAGAAGCACGTCAAACAAAAACAGTTTTTCCGTAGTATTTCACTTAGTCTTTCGTCTCCGGATGATATCCTGGAGCGTTCATACGGTGAAGTATTGAAACCGGAAACGATTAACTACCGTTCCTACAAACCGGAACGTGATGGATTGTTTTGCGAGCGCATCTTTGGCCCTGTCAAAGACTTCGAATGTTATTGCGGGAAATACAAACGTATTCGTTACAAAGGAATCGTTTGCGATCGTTGTGGTGTAGAAGTGACAGAGAAAAAAGTCAGGCGTGAGCGCATGGGACACATTAAACTTGTTGTGCCTGTAGTACACATTTGGTTTTTCAAATCTTTGCCAAACAAGATCGGGTACATACTCGGATTGTCTTCAAAGAATCTTGAGTCGATCATTTATTACGAGCGATATGTAGTCATCAAGATGGGGGTTAAAGAAAATGAAGGCGTTGACTTCATGGATCTGCTCACTGAAGAAGAATACTTTGAAGTATTAGATACGCTTCCGGAAGGAAATCAGATGCTTGATGATTCAGACCCGAACAAGTTTATTGCCAAGATGGGTGCTGAAGCTATTTTTGATTTGCTGGCGAATATTGATCTGAAAAAACTTTCTGACAATCTTCGTCATCAGTCAGCTACAGAAACATCACAGCAAAGGAAATCAGAAGCGTTGAAGAGGTTGCGCGTAGTGGAAGCTATCCGCGAAGGAAATACACATACCAACAACCGTCCTGAATGGATGGTCATTCAATATCTCCCGGTTATACCACCGGAACTCAGACCACTCGTGCCTTTGGATGGCGGTCGTTTTGCAAGTTCAGATTTGAATGACTTGTACAGACGTGTTATCATCCGTAACAACCGTCTGAAACGTCTTCTTGAAATCAAAGCACCTGAAGTCATTCTTCGTAATGAAAAACGAATGCTTCAGGAAGCTGTCGATTCATTATTTGACAACTCGAGAAAATCGAATGCGGTCAAAGCTGAAGGTGGACGCGCATTGAAATCTTTGAGTGATATTCTCAAAGGAAAACAAGGACGTTTCCGTCAGAATCTATTAGGAAAACGTGTTGACTATAGTGGTCGTTCAGTTATCGTAGTAGGACCAACTTTGAAATTGCACGAATGCGGTCTTCCGAAAGGAATGGCTGCAGAGCTTTTCAAACCGTTTATCATCAGGAAACTGATTGAGCGCGGCATTGTAAAAACAGTAAAGTCTGCGAAGAAATTAGTAGATCGTAAAGAGCCTGTGATCTGGGATATCCTGGAAAACATATTGAAAGGACATCCGGTATTACTTAACCGGGCTCCGACACTACACAGGTTATCTATACAAGCATTCCAGCCACAGTTAGTGGAAGGTAAAGCGATACAATTGCATCCGCTTGTTTGTACAGCGTTCAATGCTGACTTTGACGGTGACCAGATGGCTGTTCACGTTCCGCTTGGTCAGGCTGCTATTCTTGAAGCTCAACTTTTAATGTTGGCTTCACATAACATGCTTAATCCGCAGGATGGATCTCCGGTTACACTTCCTTCGCAGGACATGGTACTTGGACTCTATTACCTGACGAAAGAAAAGAAAGCAGAAAACGGGAGTAAGGTACTCGGCGAAGGTCGAACATATTACAGTTCAGAAGAAGTGGTGATCGCACACAACGAGGGAAAACTTGATCTGCATGCCACAGTTCGTGTGCGTGTAAATCAGGAAGATGAAAACGGCAAAATGATCAAGAAGTTGATTGATACGACGTGTGGTCGTGTGTTGTTCAATGAAGTATGTCCTCCTACTGTGC
>JBATMM010000511.1:0-8528 GCA_049289835.1 Saprospiraceae bacterium
ATGTTTAAGGAAAACATCCAGATGTTTAAGGAAAACACAATTGTATTTTAGGAAAATATGAAATGATTGATTCTGAGGTTATTCTGAAATGCTTACATAATATTTCGGGAAAGAACCTGAGAAAATATTTAAGGAAAACATGCGGATGTTTTAGGAAAATACAATTGTATTTTAGGAAAATATGAAATGATTGATTCTGAGGATGTTAGAAAAATGATATTTTGATTGGGTGCCATTTCCCCGACACCTTAATAATGTTTTAGGAAAACACAATTGTATTTTAGGAAAATATGAAATGATTGATTCTTAGGCTATTGAGTGAAATGGAATCAGAACATGATTAAAACTCTAATCACTATAGAACTCAAATTTATTCAAGGAGCATCTCCAATGGCATAGATTGAATGCAGAATAGTAATATATTTTATAAAGCAATTTATGCTCATCGAAAAATCTGATTTCTTTCGTTAGAAAAGGCTCCTCATCATTTCGTTTAATCCAAATGGTTTTAGTTTCTTTCAAAGGAGATCGGTCATATTCAAAAAGATAAAAAAGTTTACTTTTCCCATACAGAATCGTTTTCTTAACCATATTGTCATTTTCATCGTATTCAATTGAATCAATTTCACTTTCATTAAGCGAATTTCGTCGTTCATATACCCGTCGATTATTATCATTATATTTTATTTCCAGCAGATTTACAGAATCACCATTTTCAGAAAAATAATATTCCTCAGTTATATTTCCTGCTTTATTTAGTTTTCTGAACCATTCAGTAATGAATGAAAAATCAGATGTATCATTGATTCGAACCAGTGTATCATTTAAATAGGTGTACCTGGCAAAAACTTTCACCTCTTCACCTGTTTCAAGAGCATTTTCATTTAATATTCTGTTCAAAGAATCATAGTTAAAAGAAAAAAAAGAGCTCACCTTTCCGTTGTAATATAGATCCCATTCAACAAGATTTCCTTCCCTGGAATAATGGCCAACAGACGAAGGATATTGTGGAAAGTCAGAATTGCGATTTATTTCAAATGTATCCTCACAATACGGAATATAGTAACTCGCAATTGTTTTTATAGGTGGATCCATTTTTTGGTAAGCCTCATCCTTCTGCATTATTATTTGACCAATACACATAAAAACATGTAAGGTCAGCCAAGAAGTGATTCCAACTTTTCTCATGGATTATGAAATTTTCATTTGCTCGTCATTCTGCTCATTTACGCAGAATTCCTCGCCGCATTTATAATCCCCGGCATCGTCCTCGTAATAAGCTTCTTGTACAGATCTGCCACCTCCTTTCCTATCTCGTCCTCCTTAATGTCTTTCAACTGCAATAAAGCATACTGTTGAATGGTAAGCAAGGGCAACACAATTTCCTCACGAAGATTGATGGACTCAAGATTAGGCTTACTGTCTGCGACATATGCTTCTTCACTTGTCGTTTCCTGCAGAAGCATTTCCGTCCGCAGATATTCATCATAGATCATATTCCAGATCTCTCCGAATCTCGGATTCTTAGCAAGAAAAGCCGTCAATGGAAAATAACTTTTCGCCAGTGCCTGCATACTATTGCCCACAAGTGTTTGAAAAAATCCTGACTTCTTATATAATTCAATCACTTCATCTTCACGCCCCACATTCTTTCGCCCTTGCAGTGCTTCTCCAAAACCATAATATCCAGGCACATTTTGTTTGAGTTGACTCCATGATCCCACGAATGGAATAGCTCTTAGCGTATCCAATGTCAATTGACCACCTGCACGTTTATCTGGTCGACTGCCAATATTTGATTCACCATAATAAGGCAGTGTTCCATTCTCCTGCAGATAAGCAAGAAAATCAGGATGCGATTTTAATTTAATATAATACTCATACGCCGAATCCGCCATCTCTTTCATCAAAGCTCGTTGTGCATGGGTCCAGTCAGGTGTGTGCTCCGGATAAAGATCATTTTCAATTCCCGCAGTCAGCAATTGCTCCAGATTATATATTGCCAGATCCTTGCTTCCGAAATTCGAACTGATCGTCTGTCCCTGTATTGTCAATTGCACTTCCTTATTCTCAATTGTCGATCCGAGCGACGAATAAAATTTATGCGTATTGCCACCACCCCTTGCAGGAGGTCCGCCACGTCCGTCAAAAAAGATGACATTGATTCCATTGGCTCGTGCTGTCTTTGTTAATTCTTCTTTGCCCGTATAGATCGACCAGTTGGCTTTGACATATCCGCCATCTTTCGTCCCATCCGAAAAACCTAACATCACAGTTTGTGTCTGATGACGTCTGACTAAATGATCTTTGTAGGGTTGAAATTGATAAAGCTCATTCATCACATCACCTGCTATCGCCAAATCATCAATAGATTCAAATAAGGGCACGATATCAAGCGCATCAGGTTCATGTCCGTAGATCCATCTCGCGAGAACATGTATCGTGAAGATGTCCAATCCATGTCTCGAATGACTGATCACATATCGATGACATGCTTTCACTCCATTAGCAGACTGAATATCTTTTATAGCCTGGATTGATTTGATCACATCCTGCGAAATCGGATCATTTGTAATCGATGGATCAATCGTCCAATCACATTCAGCAAGGAAATTCATTTTTTCAGCGATGCTTGCAGCACGATATAATTCAAGACCACCATGACCGGCTTTTTTTTCTATTATTTCTTCAATGAGCGCTTCATGTTTACCACTATCCTGACGTATGTCGAGACATGCAAAGTGAAATCCGAATATTTCAACTTTGGTGATAAAGAGATCAAGCTCTTCAGCAAAAAGATTATCGTGTTGCTCTGCCAATACCTTCCTGATGCCTCTCAAATCTTCAAGAAGTGCCAACGAAGAATTATATCCTTCCATCGAATTCAAAAGTGTCTTATGCACCTTAGCACCTACCGCAGAAACCTCGTCATAAACATGCTGGAATGTCAATCTTCGTCGCAACTTCTGAATATCTTTTTCATAGCAGGATAGGATTGCATTTCTTAAATGAAATGCAGTTTCAATCGTAATGTCTGCTGATACATTCGGATTGCCATCGCGATCACCACCAGGCCAGAAGCCAAGATCAATAATATCCTTGTGCGGTAACGACTGCTGAAGCAGTTTTTCAATTTTCGAAACAATCTCAGGAATGGCATAATAAAATACTTTTCTCAAAAACCATACAAGACTTCGGGCTTCATCAAGTGGCGTCGGCTTTGAACGATTGACAAAAGGTGTTTTCCCCAATTGATGCAATAAATCATTGACTTCAAAAATCCGGTTTTCTTTTATAGCTTTTGAAAGATCAGTAATAATGCCCAACACAGGGCCTGGATAGAATTGAGTAGGATGTGCAGTAAGAACAACACGCAATCTGTAGTCTGTCAATTTTTGAATCAACTTTTCTGTCAAACCATTGGACTTCACCTTAGAGATCAAATCAAAAGCAGTGCCCGGCCCATCAAGATCGTGCAGCTGATCGAACGCCGCATCTTCGGTAGCATCAAACAAGACAACCTGCCGCTCTATATACTTTATAAAATTAAAAAGCAATGTCAGGCGATCCTCCTGATTGGCCTCCGGTATGAATTCTTCAAAAAAGGCCTCGATGATTTCTTTTGGATTCCCTCCGGTCGCATACGCTTTCTTGCAAGCCTCAGTAAGCAATGGCAATAAAATCCCGGTCTGATGTATCAGATCAAAGGGAAGCCTGAGGAAAAGACTATTGAATAAATGATATTTTGTACCGACGTACCGGTCGAATTTTTTAAGTGCAGATTGATCCATATTGTAACAAAGATAGGGTTACAGGGGATATCAAATGGATGCCGGATAATAGGATGCCGGATACCGGACTCGAGACGCAATTGGATTTTCGTTCTTGATTGAAATAAATATGAGTCGTAGAGACGCGATAAATCGCATTGGTAAATCCGAAATCATAATGCGTCATGCATCCGGTATCCGGCATCCTATTATCCGGTATCGAAAAAGATCTTGTCGTATGCATTCTCCCTCTAAGCACTCAAATACATCCTTCTGCCGAATAGATCAAATTCATCATGAGTAATTCTCTTATTTCGACATTGATAACTCATCATCTGATCAACACGAAATAAAATGGTAACATCAATACTTCATAAATGCGGCATCCTGCTAATAGTTCTATTCAATATTATTATATCAGCATCATTTCTGAATGCATCAACCATTTATGGTATTGTAAAAGACATTGATAATAAGGCTGTGGAAATTGCAACAGTTACTTTATTCAGGACATCAGACAGCACCTTGGTCAAGGCAGAGTTGACAGATGTCGATGGTAAATTCTCTTTTGTAGAAATTCCACCGGGTGAATATTATGTCAATATTGCTTTTTTAGGGTATGCCGATTATAAAAGCAAATCTTTTTCAGTTTCTGCTGAAAATAATGAAATCAACATTCCTGAAATTCTTTTGCAATCCAGTGGAATCGATCTGGCAGAGGTAAGCGTCGTAGCCCAAAGGCCATTTATAGAACGAAGATCAGACAGACTCATCGTCAATGTTGATAATAGTATCCTGGCTTCCGGAGGCAGTGCCATGGATGTCCTCGAACGATCACCCGGCGTTATCGTCAGTGCAGGAGAATCCATTTCCATTCGTGGCAGATCGGGTGTCATCTTCATGATAGACGGCAAGCCTACACCAATGGCAGGACAGGATTTAACAAATTATCTCAAAGCATTGCCTTCAGGTAGCATAGATCGGATAGAAATAATCACAAATCCATCTGCTAAATACGATGCCGCTGGAAATGCAGGTATCATCGATATCCGGATGAAGAAAAATGAAAACCAGGGGACGAATGGTTCTTTCAATACTTTTTATAGCCAGGGTATTTATCCTAAAGCAGGTGGAGGAATTAATTTAAATCACCGCAATAAAAAAGTAAATGTTTTTGGAAGTTATAATTACAGTTACAGGATGGGTTTAAATGACCTGAGATTGTATCGTGTATTTTTTGATGAGGGAGAACGAACCGGTGCATACAGACAAAAAAATTATCTCAAGATTCCATATTATTTTAATTCAGGTCGTTTAGGCGTGGACTATACCATTTCTCCGAATACCGTCATTGGCGTATTGGCTAGTGGAAATATCAATAAGTTTAAACACCATGGCGAAAACACCACCGATGTCGAGAATGGTCTGCAGGAAGTTGTTTCAGGATTCAGTACATCAAATCGAAGCAACGATCTATGGCCTTCTTATGCATTGAATGGCAATTTTAAACATACTTTTCCAAAGGGACATCAGGAATTATCAGTTGATGTTGATTATGCTGATTATTGGAATAACACAACACAACTTTTTACAACTAAATATTATGACCTGGAAGGCAATGAGAACCTGCCTGAATATTTACTGTATGGAGATTTGCAAGGCGATCTTGACATTAAATCTGCGAAGGCTGATTTTGTGTACCCTATCACAAAAGATTTAAAATTTGAAGCTGGTGTGAAAGCCAGTGTAGTAGGTGCGGACAATGATGTGCAGTTTTTTGATAAAAGTGATATTGATCATCCTGTATTTGACAGTACGATCAGCAATCATTTTATTTATAAAGAAAAAATAAATGCTGCTTATATCAACCTGAGTCGCAACTGGGCGAAATTCAGTATCCAATCAGGATTGAGAGCAGAGAATACCATTGCCGAAGGTATTCAACTGATCAATGGACAATCATTTGACAGGAATTATATCAATTTATTTCCTAGTGTTTTTCTTAATTATAATTTCAGTGATCATTATTCGATGGGTTTGAATATGAGCCGTCGTCTTGACCGGCCTTCATATCAACAATTGAATCCATTCAAATATTATCTTGATCCAAGCACATACCGTGAGGGTGATCCTTTCCTCAATCCGCAATTCACCTGGTCGTTCGAGTGGAATCATACTTTCTTTCAGCGTTTTACAGCTACACTTTCATATGCGTTGACGACTGACAATATCACACAAGTGATTGCTCCTGTTGAAGGTCTTGAAAGAGTTACAGTTCAGACAGATAAAAACCTGGACAATGTTGAATATTATTCCTTCAGTGCATCAGCACCTATCACCATCGGAAAATGGTGGAACAATACAATAAACTTTGACGCTTATATAGGAAAATACAAAGGCAACTATGCGAACACCAATCTTAGTGATGGAAACCTTGTCTTCAATTTCGTCACCAATAATTCATTTACGTTTGGCAAAGGCTGGACTGCAGAACTTAATTTCAATTATCACACAAGAGAAATATATGCCTTCATGGATCTTAATCCAATGTGGGGATTAGGTACGGGTGTTCAGAAAATGCTTTTCAAAAACAGAGCCACCTTAAAATTTGCTGTAAGTGATATTTTCTGGCAAAATCTACCGTCTGCTTTTATCAAATACAGAGACTACCAGGAAACCTTTGAAGTATTCAGAGAAACACGCCAGGCATCAATTACCTATACACAACGATTCGGGGACAAACAACTTTCTCCATCACGAAGGAGAGTGGGAGGTGCAGAAGATGAGAAGCAGAGAGCCGGTGCCGGATCACAGGGTTAAAAAAGTATTCAGTAATCGGTATTCACCTTACAAATTTGACATTACCGAATATTGAACACTGAATACTGAACACTGAATACTGAATACTGATTTCCGGTCATTTCTGTTCCATTTGAATAGCTACCTTGCACGATGTATGGACTGGGACTCTACTCTCAATGGATTTATTGCCTACATGACTTTAGAAAAAGGTCTTTCTGCGCATAGCATTGAAGCATATGAAAGAGATGTACGCCGCATGGCTGAGTTTATGTTTAAAGATTTATCCATTTCATCTCCTACAAAAGTTGAAGGAAAACATATCGAGCAATATCTGCATGTCCTCAATGATGTGGAGATAAGTCGTCGATCACAGGCGAGGATGTTATCAGGTGTCAGATCTTTTTTTCAATACATGATGTTGGAAGATATGATCACTGTTGATCCGACAGAATTAGTACAAGGACCTAAGCTTGATCAATATCTTCCTGAAGTACTGAGCTATGAAGAAATCATGCGAATGCTTGAATCCATCGATCGCAGCACACCACAAGGCACCCGGAATGTAGCGATCATCGAGACATTGTATGCCTGCGGCCTTCGTGTATCAGAGCTTACAGGTCTTCGCATCAGTCATATCTATCCGGATCTACAGATGATCAGAGTGATCGGAAAAAATAATAAAGAAAGACTGATCCCTATCGGTGAAAATGCATTGCATCAAATCAATCTCTATCTGGAGGGAGATCGCAACCGGATGATGAATATTGACCCATCATCTGCAGATATATTATTTCTCAATCGAAGAGGGAAAAAATTATCGCGTGTTACGATTTTCACCATCATTAAAGAAGCCGTTGAAAAAGCAGGCATTACAAAAACGATTTCGCCGCACAGCCTTCGCCATTCATTCGCCACACACCTTGTAGAAGGAGGTGCCGACCTTCGGGCTGTGCAGGAGATGCTCGGCCATGCCTCGATCACGACCACAGAAATTTATACCCATTTGAATGCGGATTATCTGAGAGATACGATGAATCAGTTTCATCCGTTGGGGAGATTTAATAAATAGTAACAGTTTTTTTGAATTCAAAATTTAGAATTTAGAATTGAGAAGAGAATCGAGAATATAGAATTTAGAGCTCTGAATTTAGAGCTTAAATTTAGAACATGGAATCACCAATGAAAATCTAAAATATGCATTAGATAATGAAGATTAAATCAATGAATTTTGAAAAAATGTAAGGTGGTATTGTAAATAATTAGCGTCGGTACTTTTTACTATCTTCCAATCCCATGTTCTTTGAAGCAGTTACAGTTGATGTAACAAAGATGGCAATGAGCTCATTATTTTCATCTATTACGCTTTGGATTTTCGAATCATCTGAATAAAGTTTTGTGCGATGGACAATAGAAAGAGAGATTTTTGTTTCCCGAAGTTCTTTTAATACAACCTTAATTTTATGTACAAAATCTTTCCGTGATTCCGGGCTTTGTGCCTCTCCATAATTTTGTGCTGCCGAAGTAGCCGATCTGATAAGCTGACCGCTTAAGTCGGTTCCCACAAATGATTTTTTCAAATTTTCAGCAATCTCAATTACAGCGACTGCAAAATTTATCAATCTTTCTTCCAAATTGTTTTTTCCCATGGCGAAGAATTCAATACGATAAATATATTGGACCTATTTTGAAAAAGCAATCTAAATAACAGATATCTCATCTGTTTATCTGATAAAATTTATAAATGATAATTCCCCCATTCCCGAATTTCTTTCCAATTCCCAATTCCACATTCCCCATTCAAGCTCTTAATTCAGACCTCTAAATTCTATATTCTCGATTTTCTTTTCCATTCTCCATTTTCTATTCAACATTCCCATTTTCTTTCCCATTCCCGAATTTCTTTCCAATTCCCAATTCCACATTCCCCATTCAAGCTCTTAATTCAGACCTCTAAAT
>JBATMM010000512.1:0-3875 GCA_049289835.1 Saprospiraceae bacterium
AATCAGTTTGATCAGCAAAAAAATAAAATCCATCTCTACAGTAATCAGGTATATGTGACGGATGAAGTCAAGGAGATCGTGCCTGAATTTCTGACATTGCTTCATGGTGTCATCGATAGTCCTGATATTCCCCTCAACGTATCACGCAGTTATCTGCAGAGCGATTCCAATGTGAAGAAGATCACTGGCTATCTGACTAAAAAAGTAGCGGAGCGTCTTGGCAAATTATTTAAAGACGACAGAGCCGGTTATGAGCAAAAATGGGATGATATCGGCGTCTTTGTAAAATATGGAATGATCACCGATGAAAAATTTGCAGAAAAAGCGATTGATTTCGCATTGCTAAAAAACACAGAGGGCAAATATTTCACTATAGAAGAATATAAAGAAAAAATAAAAGGTAATCAGACGGACAAGAATGATCGAATCGTGGCTCTGTATACACCATCTCCGGAGATTCATACTTCATACATCCGGAATGCAACAGAGATGGGATATGATGTTCTGCATCTGAACCACGTGATAGACAATCATTTTATTCAGCACCTGGAATATAAGGGAGATAAATTATCCTTTGCGCGAGTGGATGCTGATACCCCCGGACATCTGATCCAAAAGGATGAAAAAACGGAATCGGTACTCAATGAGAAGGAGCAGGAAAAGGTAAAAGAATTATTCACTCCGCTGATGGGAGGACAAGATCATCAGCTGATCATACGTCCAATGGCCCCTGATGGACATCCGGTCCTGATCACAAGACCTGAATTTATGAGACGCATGCAGGAAATGCAGATGATGCAGGGTGCAAATGGAATGGACATGATGGATCAATATTACCAGGTCATCGTCAATTCGAATCATCCATTGATCGCTGAAAAATTGATCAATATGCGAAGCCAGGATAAAAAGGAAAAATTTGCCGCCTATCTTCTTCGCTTAGCCAAATTAAATCAGGGCATGCTGAAAGGAGAAGAAATGTCATCCTTCATCAATGACAGCATTGAATTTCTCTCTTAGAGTTACTTGACAAAGGTTAATGCGATAGGATTGATGGAAGTCCCCTGGTTGCTGAGCTGTAGCACAAGGATGTGTCAAGCAAGTCGAAGTATAGGGGATTTAGGGGCAAAACGAGGCTAAAAACAATACCACCTGACACAAAACTTGGGGGACCGATATATCTCCTTTTTATTAAAAAAGGTGAGACTTTTGGATGTTATGCCGGCCACGGCAAATTGAAAGCCAGGTGGTAACTGGAGGCCAAATATAATATATTTAAATATTATTTATCAACTAAATAATATTCCATTTCAGGACATTAACTTCCTGTTTTAAAGGCTATTTCCTGCCGTGGCAAAGTCTGTTTTACTTAGTAAAAGGATCCGAAAACCGCTGGTCAGTCATGTAGTCTTCATCTGTCAGTGTATGAAGAAAGGCGACCAGGGCAGATCGTTCTTCGTCCGTCAAGCCAAGTTTTATGGTCTCTCCCGTATCCCAGGCCTTAAATACATTGTCCAGGTTGGGAGATTTCTGAATTCCGGAATTATAATGATTCACGACATCTTCCAGGGTGGCAAACCTTCCATCATGCATATAAGGTGCGGTCATAGCTACATTTCGCAATGAAGGTATCTTAAAGACACCGACTAAAGCCGGATCAAAAACCCCCATTCCTACATCTGAATATTGTTTGTCCAGGCCGATATCAGCTATGTTCTGAGCCCATCCAAAACCTCCGCCATTAGGAGGGAAAAAAGGATCAATTTTAAAACCACCCCGACTATTGAAATCCGACCCGGAATGACAATTGTAACAGGTTCCTTTTCCAAAGAATATACTCCTGCCCATTTCAGCTTGTTGGGATAAAGGTTCGCCCGTTGCTACTGACTTGTCCATATCACTATTGCAGCCAATCATGCTTTTAAGATATTGCGAAAGGGCATCTGCTACCCGATCAGAAGTCACATCGGCATTTCCAAACGCTTTTGAAAAAAGATCATTGTAATAGGGAGCAGCTTTGATTTTAGCCACCAGGAAATTCATGTCTTCCATACCCATTTCCTTGTGATTACGGATAGGCCTCAGCACCAGGTCTTTGATGGATGTCGAACGTCCATCCCAAAACAGCAGATTATCATCGTAAAGATTACTTATCGCAGGTGCATTGCGCGTTGTCTTTTGATCATTTATTCCCAGGCTTTCTTTTGCATTATCAGAGAATGCATTTGCCTGATGGTGGCATGATCCGCACGAAACTGTATTGTCTATCGATAATATCTTATCATAAAATAATACCCTGCCCAATGTGGCACCTTCGTTAGTAATACCTATATCCTGTCCCGCCATCTGGCTGAGCATGCCACCCCATTTCGGCGTATAATCATAAGCTACGGAAGGTAATTCAGGAGCTTTTATGATGGTTTTAAATGTATCCTTCTGGCATGATAATGCTACAACCAGGAAACAAAGGGTCATGAGTGTAAGTCGAATTTTCATAACTCGGTATTTTTATTAAAGTTAAAAATGAAATCTCATATATATAGTCATCGGCTCCAAAACATTGATCTTATGGCCGGTGATTTTATCCTTCGTGGTATTGAAATCAGGGAAGTTGGTAAAGCGCTGCTGCAATTCGGATTGATAATAGGAATAGATCAGGCTTGCTTCCGTGCCCAGGCTGATCCGTGGATGAACTCTGTAACGGATATCCACTACGGCACCCCCACCGGCATTCCACTCAAGTCTGCGTGTCGTCACTCTGTCAAATCCACTATCATTGATAATATCTTCTTTTGACCAGCCACCATCATATTTTAGGCCGGCCCTGAGGTCCCAGCGAGGATCTGCATAAACACTCCTGGTCAGATTAAGATGACCTGAAAAAGAAAGCTTGTCCGTAACATCACTATCCGAAAATCCTTCGTGGCTTGTATTACTGGTATTGTATCCGGGTCTGAATCCGGCCTGTATCGCATAATGAGGTCCTGCATATTCAAAGACAAAAGCTGCGTATGACCTGTTCGCGTTTTCAGTATTAAAGAGGTTATGGAGTATATCACCTGCACTGATGCCCAAACTCCAATGATAAAATTTAGTCTCATCAGACTGAGCTTTCAGCATACTACCGAACAGTATGAAAAAGATACCTGTAGATATAATCTTTCTTATCATGATCAGATCGGATACTTGAGTATGAATGTCTGAGACTGACCGGATGCAAATGTCACTCCTATGACATAGATAATATGATCCTCCACGATCACGTCTGCATACGTGGCCTGAGGGAGATCAAATGATTGAATATTCGTGATGACAGGCAAAGCGGAAATATCATTTATGGTCAGTGTGGTCTGGACATTTGTATTGACTATTGAGACCACTTTCGACTTATCAGGTGAAAACCGATTGATCAGGCTGACAGAATTAATGCCTTTGACAATCGATTCAACGATTTCACCATTTCGGTTGACAATAGAACCTGCACGGCCACAGATAAAATATTCATCACTGTTGGCAGTTGTATTTTCTGTACTTATCTGACTTACACCTGTACTTAATGGATCTGACTGAATGATATTGCCCGTTTGATTGATACTGTATTTCATCATTGAAGTTTCTCCGATTTCGATGACGATCAGCGGATCTCCTTCGAAGATGGCGATATTGCGATTACCTGTCATGCCTGACTGGGAGCTAATCATATTAAAGTTACTCCTGTTCAGCACCTGGAATGTTTTACCAAAATCATCAATAGATGCAAAAATGAATTGCTTATGGGGCCTGGCGGCATAGAGTACACTTCCAAAATCTTTGTAAGTCAATGACGATAGTTCAGGAAATTTATATTTCCTCATCCTTGCAGGAGATTGGTCGTACGC
>JBATMM010000513.1:0-1847 GCA_049289835.1 Saprospiraceae bacterium
ATGCATTTCGTCCACGTGCTCTACCGATCGCATCAATCTCATCGATGAATACAATACAAGGTGCTTTCTCTCTCGCTTGTTTGAACAGATCGCGCACACGTGATGCTCCTACGCCAACAAACATTTCCACAAAATCAGAACCTGAAATCGAAAAGAACGGAACAGCTGCTTCACCTGCTACCGCCTTTGCAAGCAATGTCTTACCAGTTCCCGGAGGACCTACAAGTAGAACACCTTTAGGAATCTTTCCACCGAGTGCTGTATATTTTTTTGGTTGCTTCAGAAAGTCCACGACTTCCATCACTTCCTCTTTTGCTTCATCAAGACCCGCCACATCCGCGAACGTGACAGTCACTTTTGAATCTTTTTCAAAAAGTGTGGCTTTACTTTTCCCGATATTAAATATCTGCGCACCTGGTCCACCTGATCCACCTGATACTCTGCGCATCATAAATATCCAAAGGCCAAGAAAAAGAAAGATCGGAATGAGCCAACCCATCAATGGACCAACCCAGTTTTCCTTATCTACATAGTCCGGATAAACTCTCAGCTCAGGTGACACGCGCGCATTGAGTGCATTGATGTCATTGGCAAATGATTCCGGAGGGCCGATGTTGAATATATAACTTGGCCGGGCTTTGTTGAAAGTCGTTTCACTCAGCTTCTTATACTGAGGCTTCGTCATACTTTCTTTTTTGATGTATACTCTGGCGTCTTTCTTATTGACGACCTCGATTTTGGATACATCTCCGGCTTCCACCATTTCCACAAACTTCTGGAAATTGATGGTCTCTGTAGAAATGTCGTTCAGGAACATCAGGTTAAAGATGATCAGACCGAGTATGATACTACCGTAGATCCAATATGAATTGAACGTGAACTTGTTCCCCGGTTTTTTATCCTGATTATTATTTTCTTCGCTCATTATAATCCTTTGTAAAAATCTGCTTTAATGCACTTATAACGGTCACGCCGCTGATAAGGTTTTAAATTGATGATCAAGTATATCGATCTCTGGACGAAACCTTTCAAACATCCTGATAGTGGATCATTTCAGCATCGCTCCACAACTGCTCGAGATCATAATAATGCCTGGTCTCCGGGTGAAAAATGTGGACGACGATGTCAAAGTAATCCATACATACCCATTTGGCATGTTGAGTCCCCTCCACATGGGCCGGACTGAGGTGCAGTTCTGCTCTGAGCCGACGCTCGATATTCTGGGAAATAGCTCTGACCTGGGTAGTAGAATCACCTTCGCAGACGATGAAATAATCAGCCGGCGCGTCATCTATGGCTTTGAGGTTGAGAAGAATGATTTTTTTTCCTTTGATATCTGTGATGCAGTCTATGATCAGATCCGTGAGACCATTGCTGATTGTTTTCGCCTGGATGGCTTTTTTCGCGCTTACCAAATGTTCATGTTTTTAGTGAAAAGAATCAACCTGGAAAATCCCTGTCGATTCTTGGTATCCTTTCTTTTACCTTACTTCGCTTCAGGTGTTATTGAATTCAAAAGTAAGATAATTGTTTCGCAGAAGATTAAGTTCCCGCGGGTCAAAAGTAAGGCTCTTTTAAGGCAAATCATGGAAGATTTAAGAATATACGAGACACTTGATTCCACTAACAAAGAATCATACAGATTGTTGGCTTCCGGTCAAAAACTGCATGGAACCGCCATTTTAACCCTACATCAGACCGAAGGGCGGGGACAATATGGCCGTACCTGGTTTTCACAACCCGGAAATCATCTTGCGATTTCCATCATTTTGCAGCCAACACACATGCCTTTAGAAGACTTACCTCTTCTTAGCCTGAAAACAAGTATTGCCGTGGTTCGTTCCCTG
>JBATMM010000514.1:0-7809 GCA_049289835.1 Saprospiraceae bacterium
CTTACTCTCTTACTCTCTTACTCTCTTATTCTCTTACATCTCTCAATTCCTATAGCATCTTTTTTATCACCGGTATTAATTCATCTGCCATTCTTTTATGTTGTTCGAGATCCGGATGACCTCCGCAACCATCGCCATGAAACATACTGAAGGCAAATACAGAGATCCGTGTATTCATATTCAATTTTTTTTCAGCATTTACTTTCACAGCGTTTAAACAGGAATTGAGCAAACCAATATTTGCATCTCCGATTATAGGGCTATTGAGAAGTACAATTTGCGCTTTCGGATAATGGCCATTTATTTTCTCAAGAAAACTAACATAGGCATTGATGAATCTTGTTGTATCAAATGGCAGTCTGGGTGTGACGCCATCCCCGGCAGATAGATCATTTGTACCAAGGCATATCGTCACAATGTCCGGCGTGAATTGTTTAAAATCCCATTGTAAATCTTTTGAATCAGCACTCATGTAAGCCTGATCATATACGGTCCCCATAGTTGGTCCATCAGTATTCCAGTTTCGATAGATACCGATTCCGCTGACACCACTGATCATATAGTCAAGGTTCAATGCCCGTGCAGTACGTGGACCATAAGCATCATATGCATTGTGCTGATCAAACCAGGTGCCCTTGTCGCATGGAATCTGAGATAGATCATCAGACATACCGACAGTGATAGAATTACCAATGAATTCTATTTTTTTTCTTTCATCCACACGGATGGACAACAATGAATCTGCTGCAATACTTTTGATTACAATTCTTCCGAGCACAGCCTCCGTCTCTTTATACACTTCGACTTCATGAAATGGGGCACTTTTCAATGATTTTATTTCCAATGAAATAAATGTGTGAGCATGGATGGCCATGCGTTCCTGGTGTATTCCATCGAGCACAATGGATATGTAATTGTAATTGCCATCGGGGGCTTCGTTCTTTAATGTGAAAATGCTTTTATCCCCCTCAAACCGAAATTTCAATCCAGAAGCACTGCTGATCAATTGTCTGTTTCCTTCAATATCCTGTATGGTGCGGCCTGACCATTCAAGAAGAACAGAAGTAGCAGGATAGACTTTGAATTCTTTCTTCAGGCATCCCGAGGTGACCAGTAATGAAAATAGGCAGAGTAAGACTGAAATCCTGTTCATGCCTGTAAGATCAAAAATGTCTGTCAAATAACATGAGGATGTTTAACGTTGTCACCATACCACTAGTTGAAACTAGTGGAAATTCAAGTATAAAAAATGAATTGCCGCCACTATTAATGAATTGTCGCCACCATTCCACTAGTTGAAACTAGCGGAAATTCAAGGAAGAAAAATGAATTGCCGTCACTTTTAATGAATTGCCACCACTTTTAAGTGGCGGATAATGGCCTTCTTAATTCTTTTTACATTTACGGCCCGGTTTTCGCCATCAGAATCAATACAACTCATGTCAAACGTCAAGGATAGCCTCATTCCATTGTTGGGTACATTGTATCCCTGGCGTCGCCGTATAGCCTATGTGACCTTGACGGCTTTTGTCCTGAGCGTCGTGGTATGTCTGTTTATGAAAAATTATTACCAGGGGAAAACAGTCTTTTATGCGGCCAGCCAGGATCTCTTCAAACCGGAGAAGGTCTTTGGGAATACCCAGAATGAGGTATACTACTATGGTAGCGGGGAAGATATCGATCGCATCATGACTATAGGCAATTCGGATGAAGTCATCGATTTTCTGATTGATTCATTTGACTTGTGGAGTGTGTACAGGATCAAATCCGGTACGCCCAAAGCACATTATAAACTGCGAAAAACATTTCGTGAAAACTATAATATTCTACTCACTAAACAAGACGCTCTTGAACTGACTATCGAAGATAAAGATCCGGAGAGAGCTGCGAAGATGACTAATGCAGCACGCGAACAGATCGATAACCTGGTCAGGAATATCATGAAGAGCAGTCAACTTGCACTAGCCAGTTCCTTTCAAAAAGCTATTCACAATAAGGAAATGATGATGCAGACTACATTGGATAGTCTTATCTATCACCGCCGCAAATCGGGCATTTACGATTCACACGGACAAACTGAAATTCTGGCCACGAGGGTTACTGAGGTTTCCAGCACCATAGAACGTGAAAAAGCATCCTTAGAAGCCTTACAAGGAGAGCATGATCTGTCTTCCAAACTCAGAGATAGTATGAAACTTATCAAGGCACAAATAGCAGGCCTTACCAGAGAGATGAAACTTTTAAATAGTCCTGACACGGGTTCATTATATAGTCTTTCAAACTTTAATATTGCGAAAGGAAGAGTAGAAGTATTGGAATCTCAATATGCAAGATCGTATGATCAGATCGCCTATGATCTTGAAAAATTAAAGACCTATAGTTCGGCTGCAGATATCAATGTATCGGCACTTCACCTGGTAGAATCAGCGGAGGTGCCGCTGTTTAAGAGCAGACCCAAGAGGTCTTTCATTGTATTGGCCTGCACGATGGCTGCTTTTCTGTTTAGTCTAGGAGCAGTATTGGTGATTGAGTCGTATCGTTCGACGGATTGGAGTGCTATGATAAAAAAATAGACAACCTTCCGGTACGTTCAGCATCACAATGATAAATTCCATGATGGATAAAGACCGATATATTCAGTTGCTAAAAATGGTCCTCATCGATCTGAACCATGTTGAATATGGCGAATACAAGCCATTGTATGGACACTTCATGTGGAGAGTGAAGCTGGTGAGAGCGATCTATTCACTGATCAGCAGTGCGAATATCGCTATCTGTAAAAAAATAGAACCGGATATGCAGAAGCGTATTGAAGGCCGTGACTGGCCTGGCTACGCGGATACGATGATCGGGTTGAAAAGAATTGAAAATCTTGAATTTTGTATCAATCAGATTTTAAAAGATAATATCCCCGGGGATTTTATTGAGACGGGTGTATGGCGTGGTGGTGCTTCCATTTTTATGAAAGCATTACTGGAAGTGAATGATGATCATGAGCGTGTCGTGTGGCTCGCAGATTCATTTGAAGGTCTTCCCAAACCGGATGTTAAAAATTATAAAGCGGATAAAGGGGACAAGCACTTTGCGATGAAGGAGCTTGCTGTAAGCCTTGAGACCGTGCGCAATAATTTTAAAAAATATAATTTACTTGACGACAATGTGAAATTTTTAAAAGGGTGGTTTAAAGACACATTGCCCGTGGCCCCGATTGAAAAATTGTCCTTAGTACGTCTTGATGGCGATATGTATGAATCCACGATGGATGGTATCGTCAATCTCTACCCGAAACTTTCTGTAGGCGGATATCTTATCGTAGATGATTGGGGAGCTGTGCAAGGTTGTAAAGATGCTATTATTGATTACAGGACGAAGCATAATATTACTGAGGAGATCATTCCGATTGACTGGGCGGGGGTGTATTGGAGGAGGGAGAAATAATCTATTGTGGTTTAGTTTTTTTGAAAACAGTATGTCCAAATGAATGCGAACGCAGTGAGCATTCAAACACCACGGTTGGGCGTAGTTTTTAACTACGTCTGTGCGTCAGCAAAACTCGGTTTTGCGTAATGAAAACATTTCAAAATAAATTGGATCGACAATGGGAGACGCGATGCTTCGGCTTGCTAAGACACTTCTTTGTGCTTCAGCTCAGCAACAAAATCGACGTCTCTACGACCATATAATGTCATGGTTCGGCGTCGGTTGACCGACGCGGTGTGCTGAGCGCTAGTCGAAGTATCGTGGTGTGTTCAAGGCTGTGCCTTGTGTGATGTGTTACATTCAAACGCACTGGATATCTAACAAAAGTTATATAGCATTCGCATTTTGCTCATGGTAGGTTTGTGATATCCTTCACAAATGAAGTAATGTCTTGAAACCAATATCTGTGAAAAATAAAATGGAAACAAACATGCATTTTTTGTTTCGTGATCGAAGTAAGGAGCGTGACAGATCCAGACCGGCGTGGAAAAGTTTTATTAAAAACCGAATAGATCTCTTCATGATTATTTCAGCAATGTTTGTGTTGTCTATGTTTTTAAGTTTTGTTGTCAGCATTTTAATTTGAAGAAGCAGTAAAAAAAAATTAGAAGAATCCCCTGAGAATGGGATTCAATATTCCCTTTTGCAGGAAAAGAAAGCACAATACCCTATGTTAAGCTACGCATCTCCGTCTGAAGTGCGTGGCTTTTTAGCTTTTACATAGCCTATAACAAAGGTTATATAGGAAGCGATTTTTCAGACCGATAGGTTTGTGTCGTTCTTTTATCACAGCAACAATGTATTGGGAAAAGCAATTTTATTTCAGTAGCAATTTTTTATTAAACAGAATCTTTATTTATCCTTCAATATACCTACACGTGTAGGGGTGGAGCTCATCAATGAAGTCGGGGTGGTGGTCATGCATATCCCGATGGGCCCGGTGAGCTCTGCCAAATTTTATCAAAAGCTAAAATGGGTGATGTTGCCTGGGGGATGTATTTCATAAGCGTATTTACGGGGAATAAAAAAGGTCCTATAACCAAAGTTATATTTCCACCCCACCTAAAGCACGATAGGTTTGTACCACTCACAATAAAAAAAATATTTTTATGAAAACGTATCCAGCTCTATTGATATGTATTTTATCAATCACCCTTTTTCACGAAATCTCTGCTCAATCTGTCTCGATCAACAATGATGGTTCATTGCCCAATGCCAGCGCTATCCTGGATATAAAAAGCACGGATAAAGGAATTTTGATTCCAAGAATGTCCACTGCTCAACGGGCCATGATTGCCAGTCCGGCAAACGGATTATTGGTGTATGATGAGACTACAAAATGCATGTGGCTTTATGATGGCACCACATGGATTAAAAATCTCGCAGGTTATCTGAGTGAATTAAAAGATGCGGATGGCAACACCAAAGTCATGGTAGAAAAAAATCCGAATGAAGACATCGTTCGATTTGATCTGGCAGGCACGGAATATCTGGTCCTTCAAAAAAATGCAAGCGGAGTTGGCCGATTGGAACTCAAGAATACCAATTTCGCTACCGGCGTAGGAGACAAAGCACTTTCCGCTCTTACTACCGCTGATGGTGCCACTGCCTTGGGTTATGAAACTTTATTATCCAATACCACCGGAGCAGGAAATGTAGCGATAGGAAAACAAGCTTTGCGTAGTAACACAACCGGCACACTCAATACGGCTGTAGGAAACGTCTCTCAATACGCTACGACCACCGGAAGTTTTAATACATCGATCGGTGATGAATCTTTGCGATTTAATACGCTTGGTCAATACAATACAGCTGCCGGGATCTTCAGCTTGTATTCCAATGTATCCGGAACCAGCAATGTGGGAGTGGGTGCACATGCATTGTTCAATAACACAACCGGAAATGAGAATACAGCAATGGGCATTCAATCTTTACTTCAAAATACGGTTGGTAACTTTAATACAAGCATCGGCTCACTGGCATTAACTTCCAATACCACAGGTAGCAATAATACAGCACAAGGTTACAAAGCATTATTCTCCAATACTACGGCAATCAACAACACTGCATTTGGAAGTGAAGCCTTGCGAAGTAATACCACAGGCACACTCAACACAGCAGTTGGTAATACATCAATGATGACCTCAACAACAGGTAGTTTCAATACAGCAATTGGAAATGAATCATTAAAATTTAATACAGTAGGTCAATACAACACTGCTGCCGGAATCTTTGCCTTGTACTCCAATGTTTCGGGAACAAGCAACATAGGTGTGGGTGCGCATGCATTATTCAATAACACTACAGGAAATGAAAACACAGCAATGGGCATTCAATCTCTTTATCAAAATACGATTGGCAATTTTAATACAAGCATCGGTTCTCTGGCTTTAACCTCAAATACAACAGGAACAAATAATACAGCGCAAGGATATAAAGCCTTAAACTTAAATACTACGGCGAGTGGCAACACAGCCTTCGGAAGTGAATCACTTCGTCAAAATACAACAGGCGCATCAAATACAGCCCTGGGTAATTCAGCATTGCTCACCAATACTACGGGTGCGCAAAACACAGCGGTTGGAAATTTTGCAATCTTCACCAATTCTACCGGAAGCTTTAATACAGGAACAGGTTATGAAGCTTTACGACTTAACACCACTGGCCAATACAATACAGCGAATGGTATTTTCACCTTACGCTCCAATACCACCGGAACCAGTAATGTAGCTCTTGGAGCACATGCACTTTATAACAACACCGTAGGAAACGAAAACACGGCTGTAGGAATTCAGTCCTTGTATCAAAATCTGAGTGGTCTGTTTAATTGCGCAGTGGGTTCGCTGGCATTAACGTCCAATACCACAGGTAGCAATAATACGGCACAAGGTTACAAAGCATTGTTCTCCAATACTACGGCCATCAGCAACACTGCATTCGGTAGTGAAGCTTTGCGCCAAAACACTACAGGTACACTCAACACAGCGGTAGGTAATACATCCATGATGACGACTACAACCGGTAGTTTTAATACAGCTATTGGGAACGAAACATTAAAATTTAATACGGTTGGTCAATACAACACTGCCGCCGGAATCTTTGCCCTGTACTCCAATGTATCTGGTACAAGCAATATTGGTGTAGGTGCACACGCATTGTTCAATAACACTACCGGAAATGAAAACACAGCCATGGGTATTCAGACCCTGTATCTAAACACCATCGGGAATTATAATACTGCGATTGGGTCTTTAGCTTTGAATGTAAATACAACAGGAACAAATAATACGGCACAGGGATACAAAGCATTATTCTCCAATACTACGGCCAGTAACAACTCTGCATTCGGGAGTGAAGCGTTACGACAAAACACCACGGGTACACTCAACACCGCTGTTGGAAATTTAGCTATGGTGACCAATACGACGGGTAATTACAATACAAGTATTGGAAATGAAACTTTAAAATTCAATACCAATGGCCAATACAACACCGCAGTAGGAAATGTAGCCCTCTATTCTAATTCAACCGGGACGAGTAATGTAGGCATAGGCGCACACGCACTATTCAATAACACCGGCGGAAATGAGAATACAGCCATGGGTATTCAATCCTTATATCAAAATACCATCGGTAATTTCAATACAGCTATCGGTTCACTGGCATTGACTTCAAATACAACCGGAACGAACAATGCAGCACAGGGATACAAAGCTCTGAATTTAAATACAACAGCCAGCAACAATACGGCATTTGGAAGTGAGGCCTTGCGCCAAAACACTACAGGTACACTCAACACAGCAGTAGGTAGCTCAGCGCTACTCACGAATACGACGGCTGGTTTTAATACAGCGATTGGTTGTGATGCATTACGATTCAACACCACAGGTCAGTACAATACGGGGTCAGGGATTTATACATTAAGATCTAACACTACCGGAACAAGCAACATAGCAGTCGGTGCACATGCACTCTACAACAACACCGTTGGCAATGAAAATACTGCAGTGGGTATACAAACGCTCTATCTAAATACCAATGGTAATTATAATGCGGCCTTCGGCTCTCTCGCATTAAATGTGAATACTACCGGTACCAATAACACGGCACAGGGATATAAGGCCTTATTCTCCAATACTACTGCAAATCATAATACAGCTTTTGGGAGCGAGGCCATTCGTCAAAATACAACGGGTCAATTCAACACCGCCGTTGGGGACTCCGCGCTGTTTACAACGACTACACAATCCTTTAATACAGCCCTTGGCCATAAGGCTGATGTTTCGAATACCAGTATTACGAATAGCTCAGCGATCGGCAATAAAGCCA
>JBATMM010000515.1:0-2916 GCA_049289835.1 Saprospiraceae bacterium
CGCCAGAGCATGCTGGGGGAAATCAATCTTTTCCCAGGTCTAAGCTATATTCTCCTGACTGCCCTTCATCCTTCATTCATAGGCGTCTCTTCAGTTCTTGTGGCCAATACTACATTACTGATGGCGCTAATCTATCTGTTTGATATTTTGAAAAAGGAAAAACAGGAAGAGACGAGATTCATGGCAGGATGGTGGTTGGCTGTCTCGGGCCTACTTTACACACCATACATGGTGCTGATTTTTTTTGGTCTGATTGCCATGAGCATGCTCAAAACATTAAAAATCAAAGACATTTTTCAGTATTTAACAGGTTATGTAAGTCCATTTTTAATCGGGTGGATGGTCAGGAGTATTTTAACCGAGCAATTTAGGCCCAGAATCCTCCGTGTATTTGACCATTTTGGTATCCCGGATTTTCGAAATGGGCATGGCACACCGGATATCATTGTAGCGACCATTATAGGATTGCTGATGTTGTTTAGCCTCTTAGGCTATTCACAGATTATAGCCCGGAAAAATATCCATGCCCAAAAGAAAATTGACACGCTCTATGCTTTAGTTTTCTTTTGTTTCCCCATGACCCTTTTCTGCGAAACCATTGGAGCCCCTTTCCTGATGGTACTCCTGGTTCCATTCTCATTGTTCCTGGCTTTATTACTTCGGATGGTCAAGCATCCTGCCATAGCTGAATCAATTCATTTTATCCTGTTTGTCGTGGCCTTGCTTACGCAGTTTTTGATCCTCGTCTAGTCAGAGTTGATTATATTGTATCCCATGATTCCTTCGTTTAGCATGTGAGTCTTTTCATTCAATTTAATAATCACTGCTTATATCTTAAGATTTACATGAGCCAGATCACCTGGACATATGTCGATGATGATGGATACAGCCATAATGTGGGATTATTCCATGGGGATCATTCTGGCCACTTGGTTGTCTATTGCAATTCCAGGATCGTAGTGATCGATTTCAATGTGCTCACCAGTAAGAATTATTCCTTTTTTATTGACGAAGAACTCTGTGATGTAGCCATAGAGGAAAAAGAAGGCAAGTTTTCCTATGGATTTACGATCGATCAGGTGACAGATACACCAAGAAACAGGGGGAGAAGGAAAATGAACAGGGAACAAACTACACAGACCATAATCGCTGGAGCTGCATTTATCCTGGTGATTAGCCTGGTGGTTTTCTTGATATTGCATTTATAATCCCTTATTTTGGCGCCCCCAATGGAGAATAGACTGGATACCCACATAGAATGCCTCATATTTGTTGCCCAACAACCTGTAAAAAGGGAGGATATACGATACAACCTGGAAAATGCGCTTCAAGTCAAAATTGACCCGCAGGATATTGAGGATGCACTGGGCAGACTTGTGGAGAAATACTGGGACGACAATTTTGCTATCGAGATCGTTGAAGTGGCAGAAGGTTTCCAGTTTGTAACCAAAGGTGCCTATCACCACGTAGCAGGACATTACCTCAAGCAATTGACTAAACGCAGGTTATCAAAAGTGGCTCTTGAAACCCTGGCCATTATTGCTTACAGACAACCTGTCTCGCGTGCTGAAATCGAACAAATCAGAGGTGTAAATGCCGATTATGCCATTGACAAATTGCTGGAAAAGGAATTAATTGAGATTGTAGGACGATCGACTGGACCTGGAAAGCCACTTTTATATTCAGCCAGCCCCAAATTCATGGATTATTTTGGCTTGAAATCGATGGATGATTTGCCACAGCTTAAGGAATTCCAGGCGGCCTCTGAAGAAATCGGTGAACCTTCTTCCCTTGAAGAGGTTGTCTCATATGATTCTATGGGAGGGCAAAATGGTGAAAACTTTTTAGCATCTTCTTCAGACGAATCTGAATAATGCTTTTTCCATGAGTGAAACACTGGTAAATAAAATAGCTGAAAGTGGTCTGATCACATTGCGGCCGGAAGAATGGGTGCCTTCCATTAAACCAGCCGTACTTGATCTCAAAGATTTTCTTTTTATGGAATTAATCCTGAAAGAGAAAGACTTCAGAGAAATGATGAAAAACCACAACTGGTCTCAATATAAAGATCAGCCACTTTGTGTTTTTTGTTCAACCGATGCCATCATTCCAAGCTGGGCTTTTATGCTGATTTCTACAAATGCAATTCCTTTTACGAATCAAATATTTTTTGGTACACCTGAACAATGGATCAGCAAAAAAATGCTTGACCATATAGATCATCTCGATGTGACACCATATCATGATCAACGTGTCATCATCAAGGGCTGCAGTGATAGTGTCACGATAGGTCCGGAGATTTATATGGCGCTGACGAATAAACTTGTTCCGGTCGTTAAATCCCTAATGTTCGGAGAACCTTGCTCTACTGTTCCTGTATTCAAACGTTCAAAAGGCGTTTAATAAATCTATACCTTCAACACGTGTATACCGCTGAATCTATTGCATCCCTTTTCGCTGAGGGAAGTCATCATCTCCCGTATCCATCAGCCACCATTCAGAATATCTGCATCGATAGCCGCAAAGCTGCCTGGCAGACCAATGCACTTTTTATAGCTCTTCAGGGTGCCCGCACAGATGGGCATGGCTACATTCATCAGGCATTTGATCATGGCATCCGAAGTTTTCTGATTCAGGAAAATATTGATACCTCATTCTTGCCTGAAGCGAATTATATCAAGGTGCCAAACGTATTGGAAGCATTTCATAAAATAGCAAGCTACCACCGTCAACTTTATAAAGGAAAAGTGATCGCCATCATCGGGAGCAATGGTAAAACATGGGTGAAAGAATGGCTCTATATGCTCTTATACCATGATCAGAATGTGTACCGAAGTCCGGGTAGCTACAATAGCCAGGTTGGCGTCCCACTTTCAGTATGGAATATCCCTCTTGATTCTACATATGCAATCATCG
>JBATMM010000516.1:0-1530 GCA_049289835.1 Saprospiraceae bacterium
GCGCCTAATCTGATCTTCCCATCTCGATAAAATGGACGAAGAATGCATGTTGAAATCTGAACAGGCAATCCATCATTATATGGCGTCCAGTCAGCCATTGTATTGTCCCGGAACCAAATCGTACGAAAGGTGCCTAGGTAAATTCCACCATCTGTGCCCCCCTGAGCCAGGATATAAGTTATGTGTTCACCATCTAATGCAGAGGTGGTCAGATTTTGCCAATTTTCACCTCCATTATTTGTGAAATAAATTTTCTCATTATCATTTCCATCCGGATAAGCTAACCAACACTGATTTTCATTTTCAGCACTTAATGCAAGAACAACTCGTCTTGCATACCCCGGAGGCAAAGGCAATTGATTCCATGTATCTCCACCATCAATTGTTTTCCAAAGCAAACCTGTATCCCATGTATAAGAAGCACGCTGAAATACATACATCACTTTTGGATCACTACGACTGATTTCAAAACTCATCGCACGCGCAGTCACATCTGTTCCAAATTCATGTTTGATTTCCCAATTGGCACCACCATCTGAAGTCACCCACAATTTATTTTCATTGGTGACATAGAATGTATTCCATGATCGGGGATCCCATTCCATCTCGCCACTCTCTGCATCATAATAACTTTCATTTGGTGTTTTTCCGATTTGAAAATATTCTGCATATCCATTTTCTTCTTCAGGCAGAACGACACCACCGATGTCAGAATAATAAGTTTTTCGTCCTTCACCCGGATTGACATAACCTGTTGAGGCTTCACCACCGCCTAAA
The DNA here is from genome assembly GCA_049289835.1 of Saprospiraceae bacterium. Lineage (GTDB taxonomy): Bacteria > Bacteroidota > Bacteroidia > Chitinophagales > Saprospiraceae > Opimibacter. The sequence goes on from JBATMM010000516.1 coordinate 778, forward strand.
CTAAGGCATTCCCCTGGTAGCCAGTTTTCATACCAACCAGTATTCCCATTGTGATATCGTCCACCCACAAAAAGATCATCATTCCATCCTGTACCAAAACCCCAAAAGTCCGATCCGGTGATACCTCTATTGCGCGCATAATGTGTTGCGAAAAAATCATTTGAATATTCAACACCACCATCACTTGTCATCCATACATCATCACCATTGATCTCGATATCCTGGCAATCGGGATGCACATAATTAAAATCATTTCCACAATAACCACCGAAGCAAGTAAAAGAAGTTGCCCCATTTGTTGAATACCATAGACTCACAAATCCAACAAGTAGATCATCCGGATTCGTATCTGATACATCAAAACCTAAATTGTAAAAACCCTGATGGTATCCACCGGTGTGACCGATCGTAGCCATATCAGGATGATTCGTTTCATCCCATGGGCCACCTGCCGGAGGATTGGGTAATGTCCATGATTCACCGGCATCATCTGAGCGATATATGCCGATGAAACCTGCATCATCTGTTTTTGCTTCGCCGATTAATACAGCGTATATTCTGTTTGGATCAGCTTTGCTAACTGCTAGTTTGGCGCCACCATCATTGCGACCTTCTGCATCAGAAAAAAACCAACCATTATCTCTCAATGTCCATGTCAAACCGGAATCTTCGGATTTATAAAATCTGCAAATCAATTGTGCAGGATCATTGCGCACTAAAAATGCTATTGTAGGATCATCCGTTTTCCATTCC
>JBATMM010000517.1:0-5194 GCA_049289835.1 Saprospiraceae bacterium
ATGCCAACAGAGCCTGGTACAACGCGAGCGATTAAATCAAAAAAAACTTGTGGAATAATTTTTAATAACTCCATTTAAAATTATTGTTTATTGGTTTCATTTACGTTCCGTGTTTGCACAGTCTTCAGCATGACATATAACACTAATATACACTTTACCAAATATACCGACTTCTACCGATAATCAAGTAGATAGTATGGTTGCTGAACTGTAGCACAAGGATGATGGAAAGCAGGTCGAAGCATTGTGTTTTTCCAAATACTCATTGCGTGAATACAAACTCTTGTGCTGAGGTTAGTCGAAGTATGCGTATTTTATATCCCCAATTTAGTTGAACACACTTATCCCGCAAAACAGAGTTTTGCTGACGCACGGACGTAAGCTCAGCTTACGCCCAACCGTTTGTTTAAAAAAAACACCCCGGCACACAAGCACCAGGGTAGTTCAAAACCTTTTATATAACTAAGTATTCATTCCATCAAAACACAACCCCTATCGTAAACGCATTCAGTTTTGGACCCTTACCCTCTACAAAAAATGAATTGAGATCATACGCAGCAAAGAAATCAATACTCTCGAGGCCCATCTGCAATCGCACACCATACCTGAAATTGTTGAGGTAGAAGTTGTCTCTTACTTTGTCCGATTGTTTATCCCCATCGATTGTATAGCCCTGCTTCGAATGACTCTCTAATCTATAACCTGCATATGGACCGACACCAATTCGAAACGAATCATGATCACTATAATTCCACCGGCTGTGATGATGATGCCGGCCGGTAGCATACATCGGGATGAATGAAGCATTGAGATATGTCGCCGTCAATTTACTCACATTGAAATCAAGTGTTCTCTGATCCTTTGAAAACCCTACCCCATTCTCTCCTTTCGTGATCAGCGTATTGTCATCCTGAAATTTGAAGTTATACCAACTCACCCCCAATCCGAATTCAAAAAATACATGCCTCCCGATATCCGCATGCAATATCGTATTGGCACCTACATACCACGATCCCCACGGATGAACAGCATACTGCGCACCGTGATCATCCGGAAATCCACCATCCTCCAGGAAATTGTTGATGCCAAAATCAAAATTGAATGAAGCATGTGTCCGGGAGTGGCACGATCCGCAGTCTGCCCAATGATGATCATCTTCATTGTCTTCATCCTCTTCATTGTCTTCGTTTTCTTCATCTTCACTATCCTGTGCATTGCTGATCTCCGTAGTATCGACATCTTCTTCATCGACATCAGTGTCTTGGGCCTTGATTGAATGGAGAGGATGGAGTGTATCATTGGCCTCGAGGTTGTCAAGAATATCATTGAACAATCCCTGGAAATCATATCGCCTCAATTGCTGCAGATCTTTTTTGTCCCCTATCGTGAACACCACCTTGCTCGAATGCGCAAGTTCAATGACTACGGTATCTGTATTCTGACTCTGCGCTATCTGCATTGCTGTGAGGGATATGAAGGCCGTGAGTAAAATTATTCTTTTCATCGTCTTTATTTTTTATTTCGTTGGATCCCGTTTTTTATCCGGGAAATTAATGGTCAGGTATTCATTTTTTAATTGTCTCAGATCTCCAAGAAGCGAATCATTGTTTTTAAATCCAAAAGCAACATCTATTACTTTCTTTACCCCAGACGCGGATTTCTTTTCAGGGGTTGCTTCAGCAGGTATAACTTTTTTCATAAATCGCGTATTCACTTCCTGCGATGTATATTTCATATTTCGGCCCTGAGTTACATCTGTCTCATCATCATCAGCCAAAACAGAAACAGATGCATCAGCGACGATCTCATCTGGTTCGACAATATTTTCCACAGGTTCAACTGAAGTCGGTACACTCACTTCATTCTCCTTTTCATTTGATACGACCTGATGATTATTTTCCTCAACTTCAATTCCGGTTATCGTAACAGGAGAATTTCTTTTTATTTTTTTATTTGGAATAAATTCAACATGCTTTGCAGGAACTGCTGATACTACAGGAACTTCTGCAGAAGATGTGATCGGGAGTTTAGTATTCTCTGTTGATTTATTTTCATCCTGGTGATTCAATGCGACAGCTGATAAGATGGTATCATGCGGCCAAAAAATAAATGATGCTGCGATCAGCAATAAAATGCCTGCCGCTATTTTCCACCACAGGCCATTTGATTTTCTGCGATCTAAACCGGTTTCAATGCGGTTCCATGCAGAAGCTGGTGCCGGTCTGTTGAAATCTTCGAGTGCTTCGCGAAATAATTTATCTGGTTGTGGTGTCATGTTGAATTCGCTGGGTTGAAAGTTCACGTTGGGCCAATAATTTTTGTAAGTATACCCGTGCCCGGCTAAGTTGGGACTTGGATGTATTTTCGCTGATGTTGAGTTGCTCGGCGATTTCTTTGTGTGCATAGCCATCGATGGCATACATATTAAACACGATCCGGTACCCGGGCGGCAATTCCTCAATCATATTGAACAGTTCTTTCACCAACAGTGGATCGTAATTTTTTTGAGTATACATTTCCATGTCAGCCTCCTGAATGTCAGTAGTCATAAACATGTTCTTTTTTTTGCGCAGGAAAGTGAGGCATTCATTGATGACCGCGCGTTTGATCCATCCTTCCAGGCTTCCTTCACAGCGATATTGCTCTATGCGTTTGAGGATTTTGGTAAAGGCAGTGACCAGGACATCTTCCGCATCCATGGGATCCTTCACATAGCGGCAGCACAAAGCATACATCTTCGGAGAAAATGTGTCATAGAGGCTTTTCTGAGCGCTCCGTTCGAGGCGGATACACCCTTTGATCAGTTCTTGTTCGTTCACCTTGATGGAATGAGATCCATGGACTTGATTCACTGTATAGACGATGGAGGGAGGCTAGAGGTTGCGTGGGTAAAGAAAAAACAATTGGGAATAGGCAATGGGCAATGAGCAATGAGCAATTAGGCAACCCGAGCACAGCGGTTACTTCGACCTCCGCTTTATAAAACAATGCTTTCTTTAGGCAAATCTGAAATTTGCCGACGTACAAGCGCACCCGTTGCATAAGCGTACCCGTTAAGCTTAGGCTGTGCAAATTAGTTGCTGCGCGGAGTCGAAGCGAAAAGTCGGTGCGAAAGTTCAAAATTTGATGACGCGAGAGGGAACTGTTCTACAATTTACTGAGGGCTTCTTTGGCTCTTGGATTTTCCGGCCTTATTTTCAATGCCTGTCTATAGCATTTAATGGCTTCTTCCTTATTGCCCTTTTCGACAAACAGATCACCCATGTCATTCCAGGCAACGACGATATTTGGAAATGTCTGCGTATAATATTGATATAACTGTAGCGCTTTGTCATTCTTTTTTTCCTGTATGAGCGTTTGACCCACCTCCAGTAATATCATATCGTCATCTACATTGATATTTTCTTTCTTTAATGCAGCAGCCAGATCGGTGGTCTTCATGGTATCAAGTAAGTCATAAATAGTTAAGGAAAGTTCATTTTCAAATTTGGGCTGTAACGCCATCGCATCCTGTTCAATTTTTCCCTGGAAAAAAAGTTGCGTGACATTGGGCAATACCATATTTGTATTGACTGTACTTTCATTGGTGACCATATAAAACACAAGGCCCTCTTCTGGAAGCCTTACGATCCTTGCAAAATAAATCCCGTTACTTCCCCCATTGCTGATCATTTTTGTATCGCGTCGGCTCTTCGAAATATTACATCCGTATCCGAATGCTGATTCGCCATTGTAACCTTCTTCCTGAATATGAGATGAAAACATGTTCGCAACGGAAGCCTCACTCAGGATCTTATGATTGGCAAAGCTATTGACCCAGATCAGCATTTCATCGAGAGAAACTTCAAGACCTCCATTTGCTTTCAGATTCCAATAGGGACCACCGCCAGCCTGGCTGAAGTGTTGTTGATGCGTACCCCAGGCTACTTCATTCTGATATCCGATCGCAATCACATCATCCTTTCCAACAGGAAAATGATATCCAATATTTTTTATGCCGAGTGGTTCAAACAATTCAGTCTTCAAAAACTGCTCATAGTCTACACCTGATACTTTTTCAATAATGATACCGAGAATGCTGAACCCAACATTTGTATAAACGGCTTTGTCTCCCGGTGTGAAGGCTAATGGTTCTGAAAAAGCTCTTTTCAAAAATTCTTCCGTATTTATTTTCTCATAGTCGCCGCCATCCTTTGCGAGGAATTCATGAAAGCCCGACGAATGTGTCAGCAATTGATGTATAGTAATGCCTGCTTTATCTTTAGGAACATCTCTGAAATATTTCCACAAAGGATCATCAAGTGCTATTTTATTCTCTTCAACAAGCTTCATGATCGCCGTTGCTGTAAAGGCTTTCGTGATACTACCGATGGAAGCTAATGTGGATGTTGTAAATGGAATCTTCTTTTCAATATTGGCATAGCCATATCCCTTACTGAATACCCTCTGACCGTCTTTCACAATAAGCAGTCCACCTGAGAAATTCTTTTCAGCAGAAAGAGCAGTGAGGTATTTATCAATCAAAGGAATATTCTCATTCCCTGTTACGATCCTATCCTTAGGGACAGAAAAAATATTCGCAACAAACAGCATTACTAGAAAAACGAAATTATTCATAGTTACTTAAAAATTATTTTGGTTTGCAATACAAAAATAAAGAACGCATGGAATGTCCCTTTTCTGCCTTTCCTGCCTCTTCCGCCCTTTCCGCCTTTTCTGCCTTTTCTGCCTTTTCTGCCTTTTTACATTGCTCCCAGTTTCTTCAGATATTTCTCCGAATTTGCTTTTGTCGCTTCAGTTGGATTCAGTGAGAGTGATTTCTTAAAGTTCTTGATCGCATTTTCTTTATCGCCTTTGATGGCATAAGCTTCGCCGAGACTGTCCCGTGCATTTGCGCTTTCGGGATGTCTTTCTGTGTTCATCTTCAGATATTTTATTGCTCCGTCATTGTCACCCTGATTCAGTAGCTGATATCCATACGCGTTGAGTTCATTTTCAGTAGCCAGCGATATTGCCTGTTCTTTCATTTTCTCTACCTCAGCAGTCTTGCCTTGCAATTCAAGTAAGCCGGCTTTTGTATTGAGTGTATTAAAACTCGGGTTTGTCGCAATAGCCTGATCGATCCATTTGATAGCCTGATCCGTGTTGATTTTATTTTGTAGCGCATAATTAGCTGCAGAAGCATATCCCTGCC
>JBATMM010000518.1:0-8355 GCA_049289835.1 Saprospiraceae bacterium
TTAGTTCCCGAATTGCGTCTTGAAGATATCCGACGAAGTCGTACCGGTGTCAGGGCTCAGGCACTGGATAAAGAAGGCAACATGATCGATGATTATGTGATACTGCAACAGGAAAGAATGATTCACATATGCAATGCACCAAGTCCTGCAGCTACATCATGTCTATCGATAGGAGAATTTATTGCGGATATTGCAGAAGAAAAACTAAAAATGATGTCCTAATGGTTTTTGTAAGGAAAAATATTTCTAAGTGTCATTCTAAGTGAACTAAGTGCCTAAGTGGTAAAATTTATTTTGTGATTCGCATGTTCTTCCTGAATAAAATGATTTAATTTGAACCACTTAGGAACTTAAGAAAACTTAGAAAGTCACTTAGGGCCAGGATAATTACATCTATGTGTCATCCTTTGTAAACTATGTGCCTATGTGGTAATATTTATTTTGTGAATCTCAATTTATTCCTTTTTAAAATGATTTTTAAATGAACCACATAGAAACATAAGAACACTTAAGGAGTCACATAGAAAATAAAATATGAGCTTTATGAAAAAAATTTCAGGCATTCTTTTCGCGACAATATTTATGTTGGCTTATTCAGGAATATCCGCGCAAGACTTTCATCTCACATCAGGTGGAAAAACTAGGACCATTAAAGCCGGAACTTTTATAAGTCTTCAGCTTCCTGTACCTGGTCAGAAGCCATGTCTTAAATGCGACTTGAACTACATGGCAGGTCAGTTTATGTCCTATACTGACGGCAAACTAAAACTTCGACTTATCCATTCTGATATAGTAATACCTGATGGAGATAAAAATGCAGGATATATACACAGGAATTTTAAAAATGAAACAAATCAGTCGGTTGTTGAGATCTCAACTGACAGTATTCTTACGATTACAAAAAAAGGTGTGAAAAAATTGTCCAATCGCACCACGGGTGAAAAGGTGGGCATGTTTTTAGTCATCCTTGGAGCCTCTAATGTTCTTTCTGCTCCTCTTGCTGAGGCTGTTGAAAAAGACGGAGCGGTACCTTTTGTCCTGGTTGGATTATCAGAGATCATTTCAGGTGGCATTGTCGGGGCAGCATTCAGCCAGAAAACCCTCGTAACGAGCCCTGATTTTCCTCAAAAAAGGAGTCAGAAGAAAATCTGGGTTATCAATTAATTCGCGACCTTTGTACCTGAATTTTAGCGTTTTATAAACATTTTACCCCATTTAGACATTATTCAGATCATGGAAACTACTACCGCCACCAAAAGTCCGGTCCTTATCTATACAGAGCAAACACCCAATCCGGAGTCACTGAAATTTGTGACCAACAAAATGCTTTATGCAGGCACTGCAGATTTCCGCACACGGGAACTGGCCCTGGAGTATTCCCCGCTGGCTGCTGCCTTGTTTGAACTCCCATACGTCAAATCAGTCTATATCTCCAATAACTTCATCACCCTGACCAAGGAACTGAACTATGAATGGGAAGATATGATGATCCGCACCAAGGAGTTTATTAAAAATTATATCGCTGAAGAAAAACCAATCATCCTCGAAGGTTTTGCAGAAGCGATGACAGCTATTGAAGAAAAACAAAGAGCAGAGATATCCTACAGCGATGATGATGGAGAACTTGTACAACGAATAAAAGAACTCATCGATACCTACGTCAAACCTGCTGTGGAAATGGATGGTGGAAATATTGAATTCAAATCCTACAATGACGGTGTTGTGACGTTGATCATGCAGGGTGCCTGCAGCGGTTGTCCGTCAAGTACAGTTACCCTCAAATCCGGTATCGAAGCGATGCTCAAACGCATGATGCCTCAGGTGAAAGAAGTCGTACAAGAAATGGCGTAAGCTCACCTTTTGCCCCTAAATCCCCTAAAGGTGACTTTTTGTAATATCAGCGATTTTGGAAATATTTTTATGCTACTAGAGTGGCAATATTGCTCATGTTATTATGTGAACAAAGAATGTGTGATCATTCATAAGTCCCCTTTAGGGGATGGTTGCTGAGCTGCAGCACATTGTTGAGTATAGATGGTCGAAGCATAGGGGCAAAGGATGTTCTTCGCTATTTTTTGTAGAAATTATCCGCCTTCGCTTTCAGAATATTTATCCTGTCCTGGTAAAAAGCAATGTCTTTCTGCTTGTCATTGAATAGCTGAAGCGTCTGAAGATGTACATTCATCAGTTCTGAGGCGTATCTGCAACAATCTGCTTCATTGGCAAAATATACCTTGTCGGTAATTTTAGTGTTGAAAAAATAATCCGGCAGATAACTCATCATGTCGGATGTCAGGGTCAGGTATTCGTCATTTTTCTGTTGTTCTTCGAGGACCACAAGTCTTTGCAGATAATGGTTTCCATACATGCTGACCAGGTCATTCGAATTGTACACAAATAATCCCTTTTTTACAATATTACCCGTATAGATAAAAGCAAGAAGGACTAAGCCTATAGAAATGAAAAGTGATTTCCGGTTTTTTTGAATATAATATTGCGCGAGTTCGATAATCAGATAAGCTGTTGCAAGAGACAGCATGATCTCGAGAGGTGTACGATAACGGGCAAGATTTCCTGCGACCATCAGTGGAACCATACTGACCACCGTCATTAAAATAAATGGGACAAATCGCTTTCTTAATTTCAAGCAACCAAGAAGAAGTCCGATGAGACCCAAAGGGGCAATGAAATAATAGCGCACAGGAAGCTGGCCCAGTATAGGTGCATAGTTGCAATACATATAATAACTCATGTTATTGGGCATCTCGTACCACATAAACATGCCATTGATTTTCTGAATGTATATCTTCATGAAATCACCGATGCCATCAAACGTCTTGAGGCATTCGATCACTGCCGGAAGCATTTTCCCTTTGCTGTCATGACGGATTTTAACAAGTGAGGGAACATAAATAGAAAATGACTCCATCGGTGCAGCATACTTTGTGTTGACAGGTATGTAGGCCATTGCACCATGACTTGCTACAGCGTTCATAGGCACACCTACTTTAATATTCCGGTAGAAAAGAGGTGTCATGATGACCAATAACGCGCCAACAAAAGCACCTAAATTGATCGCCACTTCCTTTTTATTTTTCCAATGTGTCCATGCAAACCATCCCAATGCGGGAATAATAAAAAGGATGAAATACGATTGGCCCAACAATGTAAAACCAGCTGCTGCACCAAAGGCAACTTGTAATTTCCAATTTGGTTTTTCCAACAATACCAAAAACAAATACAACAGTAGTACTGTGTAAAAATTAGTCAGCGTCGTCCGTAACACAACCATTTCATAAACCAATATACTACCGGTCAGCATGACTAATACTGCAGCAAGCAATCCTGCCAATGCACCAAAATATCGTTTACCCAAATAGAAAATCAGCACATTAGTAAGTGCACCTAAAAGAAACTGCCAGAAATAAACCCATTCGTAGTCATAGCCAAAAATCTTAAAACTGGCTGCCAACATATAGGTATACAATGGCTCCTGGTGAAATGTCTTTCCTTTATAGATATCATTGATCAATGCCTTTCGGGCTGCAATTGAATCAAGGACGCCATCATGTGTGTTTGCCTGGTAATAAGGCGCAGCAACATCGGGATACGTATTAAAATAAGTACTCGCCAGTATCCCATGCCAATCATGAAAAGGATGCAACACTGTATCACACATCCAATCACCGCCTTCGATATGTCTGGCCCACGTATCAAAAAAAGCCATGTCTGAATTTTCCCACTTGTACAAACTCTTCAATGGCGAATTGTGTCCTTCAAAGTAGTATACAGCACTGAGGGCCAGTGACAATATAAAAATCAGCCCGGCGACTTTTTTTGTATGCTGAGCCAGAAACTCATTGGCCGGCGTCAACCAATCTTTCACACTTTGTGAATACTTCTCTTTTTTAGTTGTTTTACGAACTGGTTTTTGCGGGATACGTTTTGCCATTTTTTAAAACAGAAGTTTGGACGGCCGTAAGATATGGCTAGAATTGAAAATAAAGCTAATGATGTGTATTGGATTACACAGCCTGGGCCCGAAGCGTTCTTGCCAGGTATTCATCGACGCGCCTCTGATAAAGTGCCTGCATTTTTACAGCGAGTGGATGAACCGATCCATCACTGATCAGTTGATCATCCAGTTTGACCACCGGTAATACGCCTTTGGTGGTTGCTGTCAGAAATGCACCGGCCATATCCGGCATTTCATTGAGATATACTTCACGCTCTACGAGAGGAATTTTGTTTTCTGCTGCGAGTGAAATGACCTGTCTGCGGGTGATCCCTTTGAGCATCCCATTTTTCGGTGTATTGATGACGCCATGCTTGTCAATAAAGAAAATATTGCACCGCGAGCATTCGGTGATCTCGCCCTTCCAGTGATACAGCACTTCGAATGCGCCTGCCTTTTTTATTTGAGGCTGCAAATGCATCGACTGAATATAAATAGTTGTTTTCGCAGACGGAATATCGCGTTGATATGATGAAGTCAATAAGCTGACGCCCTGTTCGTATTGCTTTGGATCATTCGCCGGCAACTGATGTAGCATCAGGTAGATATTTTTTTGTTCGGGAATGGTATAGCCGTCTTCACTATACCCTCCTGTGACGACTACTCTGAATCCTGCACGATCCGCTTCATTGATTTTGATCATCTGATAAAACCAATCCATCCATTGCTGATCACTCACATTCGTGTTCAGATCTATGACCTGAAGCGAATGTTGCAGACGCTCGATATGATCTTCAGCAAAAAGTGCAACACCATCCCATACTTTGAAGAAATCAAAAATACCCAGGCCTCTCAGCAAACCGAGATCATACACCGGGATCATTGCCTTCTCACGTGGCAGGATATCACCGTTAATAAAAATGTAGGGATAAATCATTTGGATGGCTGGTAGTTATTGGTTGTTGGAACGTTGACAGGTCTAAGGTAATGAGTTGTTGGGTTTTAAGTCGTTTACAAAGGGAACTGCAGGAGTCGCCAATACATTAATTTATTCTTTATCATCTGGTTCTTCAATATGCATTTTATGAAGAAACCTATGCAGGATGGGTGAAAGCATGACAGCAATGGTGACCAAAAATACAACGCCACTAACAAGTGCATAAGTACCCGAAAATAGTTTGGCCGCATCTGTTGGCATTTTATCGATTTCCCCCATTCCTGAAAGAATCATTGTTGCATTGTGATAAGCACTTACCCATCCCAAACCTCCTATGAAATGATACCCCAGCATTCCGGTGCCCAGACAGATTATTAAAAAACAGAAGGCATACAACACGTATTTAAACTGGCGTTGATTAAATGAGCGCTGATCCAATAATGGCTTGCCGATGTGTTCAAATGGGATTTCGGTTCTCTTTTTTAAAGGTTTTTTCTTAGTCATAAAGTAGATGGCATAGTGAGATCTCTTTTAATCTTCCTTTTTAAATCTCGATTTAACAGATAATGAGATTGGCAGATTGTGTCGCATCGCTGTATCCGTAATTGGTTCTTCATATGTCATCCTTACTGGCAGTACTCCTGCCCAAACCGGCAGATCATAATCTTCCTCATCATCTGAAGGCGGGCCGGTACGAATTTTAGCAGAGGCTGAATCAATTTCAATCGCCAATACTGTGGTCGCTTTCAATTCGAGATCAGAGGGCAATCTCACTTCGTCCCATCGGCCGGCAAGGATTTGTTCGGTCACAATCCTCAGGGCTTCCATTTTCTCTTCGCCTTCAACTTCATGTGCATGGCCATAGATGATCGCTGAGCGGTAATTCATGGAGTGGTGAAAAGCCGATCTGGCCAATACCAGCCCATCAATATGAGTGACCACCATGCATAGTGGTCGACCATCTGTCAAGGCGGACAGCATCCTGCTTTTGCTGCTTCCGTGAACGTAGATGATATCTCCTTTTCTACCGTATGCCGTAGGAATGAGGTATGGCTGACCATCCACTTCCCAGCTAAGATGACAAAGGAAATGCTCATCAAGAATCCCGAAAATGGTTTCTTTGTCGTAATAGCCTCTTTTAGGCAATCGTTTCACGGTATTGAGTGATGATTTTTCAAATACTTTGTCATCCATAAGCCTTATATCTGCATCAAATTTATAGCTTCATTGTTGTCTTTATCATGAATGCATACGATTATATCATCCGGCCCCCTCAAACCCATGAAGAATGGGATGAAATAAAGGGGTTATTATTGGATTACAGGAAGGAATTCAATGATTCTGCCTGTTTTACTTCTTTCGAGGAAGAAATGGCCAATGTTGAGGATGTTTATACCACTCCCGGGAGTCAACTCTTTATCGCTGTAGAGGAATCAGACAAAAAAATAGTGGGTTGTGTAGCTATGCGTACTTTATCTCCCGGCGTAGCTGAAATGAAGAGATTGTATGTGATTCCTTCACATCGTGGCTTACATCTTGGTGAAAATTTAGCATTGGAAATTGTAAATTTTGCTGAAGAAAAAAAATATAACCGTATGGTGCTGGATACGATGCATGAAATGCATGCAGCCCAAAAATTATATCGTCAACTTGGTTTTACAAAAACAGAACCCTATCGCGATCAGGATCCGTCAACAGTGGTTTGTTATGAGAAAAAATTTACCCAATAATTTCACGTGAAGGATAGGAATCAACTCTGGCAAGATCTGCTGGCCGCCGAAAAAAAATCAAGATCAGGAAAATTTAATAGGCTATTAAGAGCTCCTTTTCTTTATCCCTCGCTGATGCTTTTCAATAATGCATGGTATCCATTTTTTAAAAAGGGATTGTATACAAAAGCCAATACTTTTTTTGGTTTACCTATGAGAACGCTTCTTCCTTCAGGGACTGATGTGATGTTGAATAAAATAAAATCACATGATTCGGAGATCCGACTGACTAAATATTTAACGGTCCTTTTGCAGGAAGGAGATGTGTTCATAGATATAGGTGCTCATTATGGATATTATTCGCTTCTTGCTTCAGTGCTGGTAGGTAATAGTGGCAAAGTATTTAGCATCGAGGCTTCCGGTTCATCATATGCTGATTTAAAAGAAAATGTCGATCCATATAAAAATATCAAACCCCTTCATGCTGCAGCAGGCGACACACAGGGAACCATCACTTTCTACGAATACCCGGGACCTTATGCAGAGTATAACACGATTGTCCCAAATGCGTACGCAAATGAAAAGTGGTTTCAATCTGTTACGGAAAAAAAGAATACCGTTCCGATCCTTATCCTTGATGATCTGATCCGGAACGAACAAATCGATAAGGCAATACTCAAGATAGATGTTGAAGGAGGTGAGTCATCTGTGCTGAGAGGACTGCAGTCTGCTTTGAAAGAAAAGAAGCTGATCATAGCTATGGAGTATCTCCTGTCTAAAGAAGGAAGAAAACTGCATCAGGAATCTGCTGAAATACTATTTAAAAACGATTATAAAAGTCACGCTATCTCAGCGGATGGGACCTTGCATCGTATTGATGACATAGATATTTATCTCCGCTATTCAGGTCTCCATTCTGACAATATTGTTTTTATAAAATCCTGAGGAATAAAATTCACGGCCGCCCAAAATTTGATTCCGTACATTAGCTGCTCTTACAAAAAACGTTCACATATATGTATTCAGGTTTACTACATGCTCATTCAGGTCTTCGATGGATTGTCCTGTTATTGATTATCATCAATGTATTCAATGCATTGAAAGGATATGCCGGCAATAAGGCAGCGGGTCCCATGGATAAAAAGCTTAGCTTATTTGCGCTGATCTTTACCCATACACAGGTGCTGATTGGATTGGGATTATATGCCATAAGTCCAAAAGTTCAATTTTCCTCAAGCACGATGAGTAATTCCCAATTACGTTTTTTCACCATGGAACATACGCTCATGATGCTGATCGCGGTCATTCTGATTACCATTGGCCATGGGGCAATTAAAAGAGGTAGTTTCAAAAAAGAATTCTGGTATTATTTCATTGCGCTGGTGATCATTCTGGCGGCTATTCCATGGCCTTTCAGGGCGATGCTGGAAAGTGGATGGTTCTAAGCCCGTTTTGCCTCTATGCTTCGACCAGCTATACTCAACCATATGCTGCAGCTCAGCAACCATCCCCTAAAGGGGACTTTCAAATCATTCGCTCTTTCGACATCGCTATTTTAAGTTTCATAACTTAAAATTAATATCCTGGCGCTTGTACATTTCAAAGCATTGAGAATCATTTTCCTTTCCTTCGCCTTTATTACCTTTTCTTTCCTTCGCCTCAGCCTTAGCCTCAGCCTTTATTACCTTCGTGAACAATGAAGAAACAGTTATTACAAAAATGGCATCACCATTTCGGATCCTCTTCACCTGAAG
>JBATMM010000519.1:0-2071 GCA_049289835.1 Saprospiraceae bacterium
AAATATAGGAAAAGGATGCTTCGACCTGCTAAACACAACCATGGGCTACAGCTCAGCAACCGGCGGAGGCGGAGGGAAGGACAATAGGCAATGAACAATAGGCAATAAGCAAAAACGAGTTAGCTGAAGGTAAACAACAATGATCCTGAAGGGATCAGACATTATTAGCCATGGGTGAAACCCATGTGATAATAGGCAATAAGCAATTCGAGCGCAGCGAATACTTCGGCTAACGCTCAGCACGGCGGATCCCGCCATTACGTAGTAAATGATGCGGGAAGGCAAAAAGCAATGAGGCAAAGGCTTAGGTGAGTGATACGTGTAAGCACAACATGGTTCAACTCCTCAAAAATATTTTCACGCAAAGGCGCAAAGCCGCAAAGAATAATATAATTTTGAAAGCAGACCCTCAACTATTTTTCTAGAAGATGAAAAAGATATACCACCTCGGCACCTGCGACAAATGCAGGGATATTATTAAAAAACTCGGAGGCCTTAATGGTTTCGAAAAACATGATATCAAGACGGCTCCGATTGATGAAGACGAACTGGATCATTTGAAAACACTTGTAGGATCATATGAAGCACTCTTCAGTAAGCGCGCTCAACTTTATCACGAAATGAAATTGAAGCATGACGATCTGCAGGAGCATGACTACAGGAAATACCTGTTGAAAGAATATACATTTTTGAAAAGACCTGTGATCGTAGTCGATGACCAGGTTTTTGTGGGTAATGAAAAATGGACAATAGAAGCCGCAGTTAGGACTATTTTAGTACAAAAAGATTAATGATTAGTAATTCAAAAAATTAATATCCCCCTTTCAGGGGGGAGGGGGTCCAACGCAATCAATTACATCTCAAAATAATCGTATCTGTTAATATTTCATTGCTCTTATGTCCGGCCTGGTCGGTGATATAGATCCTGTATTGAATGGTATCAAACGGAACTGAAGGATTTGGCAGACAGGGATCGGAGCCATCGTTGTAAATACAACATGTAGAAAACAGGACGATTTTCACGATTCCTTCAACTCCATTGCCGGCACCTTCTTTTGGGATTTCAGGAATTCCAAACGTGTTATCCAGTGTACCGGTGCGTTCGTCGATGAAGTAAATATCATTGGAAGTCCCCTGATTCGTTCGCCCGATATCACCGTCTCCATCCGTAAAGCTGAATTGAACTACCAGTGAATCCTCCTGAAAAATACCCTGATCGAGTGTGTCCTTCGAAATGCTGATAAATTGTATTGCCGGGATATCCGGAAAATTCGGAGAATCAAGGCATTGCCAGCCTGCCAGTGACAGGAGCAGCAAAAGACCTATTTTTGAAACCGATGCATTCATCTGAGATTGAACGACAAGTATTAGCGGACCGAATATACAATATTAACGAAAAGGACTTCCCAACTGTTGCGATGGACGTCTGGCAGTACCAGTATGCAAACAACCCCCTTTATCATTCATATTGTGATCTCCTCAATTTAAATCCTTCCACAATACATGGGATTGACCAGGTTCCTTATTTGCCTATTATTTTCTTTCGTGAGCATGAGATCAGGACCGGACTTTGGCCATCGGAGGCGGTATTCAGGAGTAGTGGGACTACAGGTGCTATTCAAAGTCAGCACCATATCCGAAGTCTTGAATGGTATCACCGGATTTCTGAAATATGTTTTAAATCCTGTTTTGACAATCCTGAAGATTATACATGGCTTGCACTCTTGCCATCATATCTGGAAAGACCGGACTCTTCACTTGTGGATATGGCAAATCACTTCATGCAAATCAAACCTTCTCCTGAAAATAAATTTTATCCAGGTGCAACTACAGAAATCATCAATGCGCTTGATGATCTGAAAATTAAAAATCAAAAAACGATTTTACTTGGGGTGAGTTTTGCACTTCTTGATTTATTTGCACATCATAATGTCCCAGTCTGGAAAAATCTGTTTGTCATGGAGACAGGCGGAATGAAAGGGAGGAGACAGGAATTGACACGAGAAGAATTGTATGAAAATATTAAGCTTCATCATCGGGATGTACGTATAGTCAGCGAATATGGAATGAC
>JBATMM010000520.1:0-8011 GCA_049289835.1 Saprospiraceae bacterium
TATTGCTTATTGCTTATTGCTTATTGCTTATTGCTTATTGCTTATTGCTTATTGCTTATTGCTTATTGCCTTAGCCTCCGCCTCCGCCTTAGCCTTCGCCTCCGCCTTAGCCTTCGCCTCCGCCTCCGCCTTAGCCTTCGCCTTCGCCTCCGCCTCCGCCTTAGCCTTCGCCTCCGCCTCCGCCTTCACCTCCGCCTTCACCTCCGCCTTAGCCTTTTGTTTGTAACTTTATACCCCTAAACTGAGTTTTTAAAAAAATGAAAGTAGCTGTCGTTGGTTCTACAGGCCTGGTGGGCCAGATGATGTTAAAAATATTGGAGGAAAGGGATTTTCCTGTTTCCGAATTATTACCGGTCGCATCTGCCCGATCAGTTGGGCGTACGATCATGTTCAATGGCCGTGCATATCCTGTCCTTTCTATGCAGGAAGCGATAGACAGAAAACCGGACATCGCTTTATTCTCCGCCGGAGCATCTGTTTCTAAAGAATGGGCACAAGCATTTGCTGACGTTGGATGCACCGTTATTGACAACTCCTCAGCATGGCGGATGACGGAAGGTATTCCACTCATTGTTCCTGAAGTGAATGGACACGTCTTAACTGAAAATGATAAAATAATCGCCAATCCGAATTGTAGCACCATTCAGATGGTCGTAGCGCTCAATCCGATTCATCGGCGTTTTGGTATCCGAAGGATCATCGTGTCTACCTATCAGGCTGTTTCCGGAACAGGCATGAAAGCGGTGAAACAATATAATGATGAAGCAAATGGGCTGGAGCCAGAAGTCCAGGTATACCCCCATACAATATTCGCCAATTGTCTCCCTCATTGTGATGTTTTCCTGGAAAATGATTATACCAAAGAGGAGATGAAAATGGTGTTTGAGACACGGAAGATTATGGAAGAACCGGATATGCCGGTATCCGCTACAGCTGTGCGTGTTCCGGTCATCGCCGGGCATAGCGAATCCGTCAATATTGAATTGAAATCTGATGCTGATCTCGCTGATCTCAGGTCGGTACTTGCAGAGGCTCCGGGTGTTAAGCTATATGACAATCCTGGTGCTAACCAGTATCCAATGCCATTACTGGCAGAAGGAAAGGATGACGTGTGGGTCGGCCGTATCCGAAAAGACGAGTCAAGAGACCGATGTTGGAATCTATTTATAGTAGCTGACAATTTGAGGAAGGGCGCTGCCACAAATGCGGTACAGATCGCTGAATACCTGATTGATAAGAAAATCATAAATGCAGAAATATCAGGATCATTGGTTGTATAAACATTGCAATGAAATATTTTTTAAGCATAAATTACCCAGATCAGGAGAGGATGAAATGATTAGATATTTTTTGTAGTTGCATAGATCAAAAAACTGTTAAAATACGTTTCTCTCTTTGAGGTCCTGAGTAGATATGGCTTTGCTTTAAAATGTGAATAAAGTCCCAATAGGCAACATACTAAGCACATTCGGAGTAAAAAAGCGCAAAATTGTAACGGATGAGGATTTATTCCTGTGTCCAACGAATAAAATCGATACTAATAGTACCATTAAAAATCTTACGTATGAAGACGAGAATCGTAATGTGGGGAAATAATGAAAAGGATCAGAAAGTGCTGATCGCTATCTCACTGAAGGCAGAAGACAATGTAGTGGATTTATATACTTTCCCATTTGAAACCACGTCTGAAGAATTCTATAATCTCATGCTCAACGAGTGGCGGGAATCACACGAGGTTCCTTTTCCGGAAGGATACACTCATACTGAGCGCCCACTGACGGCTTCTGACAACATACTTCCGGAAAACCTTAAAGTAGACCGGCCCGATATCATTCAACGGGCGCAAACCGAATGGCACTTCCTTGTGCTTTCGAATAAATTATATCATTCATTTCTGAGTGAACTGGAAGATATAAAGGACAAAATCAAAGGTGCTACCAGCTACAAAAATCAACTCTGGGAAGAGATGAAAGAGTCCTGGGAAAAAATTCAGAAAAATATTTTTGACAAAACACTTCTGCGTGAGCATGGTCAGCAATTGCGGGAAATGACAAATGACATATTCACGCAGCTGAAGAATATGCGTAAAGACATGGATTCCGAAGTAGATCGTGTATCCCATGAATTTGCTGATAAATTCAATACGAAATTAGATGAAGTAGAACTGAAGATCAAAAATGGTCTTGGCCTGCAACCCCTTTTTAATGAATTGAAAAAGCTACAGCAGGAATTTAAGGATGCTGATCTATCCAGAAATGACCGTTCCAAAATCTGGAAACGTATTGATGCCGCATTCAAACAGGTAAAAGAGAAAAAATTCGGTGAGAAAAATACTAAGGATACATCAGCTCTTGACAGGCTGAGTCGGCGGTATGAAGGACTACTTTCTGCCATTGAGAAGATGGATAAGTCGATCAAACGGGATGATAAGGATAAAAGTTTTCAGGATGATCGAATAGCAAATACGGAAGGTCAGCTTGAAGCTCAAATTCGTATGGCCAAATTAAAGATGATCGATGAACGTATCAATTCCAAGAATGAAAAGTTGGCTGAAATGCAGAAGACTAAAGTGGAATTGGAAGAGCGGATCAACAGGGAAAAGAAATTTCTCGAGGATCAGAAGAAACATCAGACCATGAAGGTGGAATTGAATGAGGCCAAAGAATCTGTCAAGCAAAAAATAGCCGAGACGATTCATGCACAGGCGGATAATCTTGACGCTGATGCATTGGGTAAGGCTGCAGAAGCCATAGCAGAAGGCAAGGCTAAAAAACAAAAGAATAAACCAAAAGAATCGCTTATCGATGCAGTCAGTGTGACGCTTGGAGAAACAATTGTAGATCTTGGCGATAATCTTGGTGCGATAGCATCAGTTGTTTCTGACAAAATCGAAGATGCCGTCAGGGATCTCAATACTCAGGCCAAAGAAAAAATGGATGACATCAAAGAAAAATTAGACAATATGGAAAAATCAAAAAAAGAAGAATGGGAAGATGTCAATGACACCCCCAAAGAAGAAAAGAAAACAGGAGATGATGATTCAACCAAAGAAACATGGTTTGACACCGTGAAAGCTATGGGTGAAGACCTGGGAGCAGCCACATCAGGTTTAGTGGATAAGCTTGAAGATGCCATGAAAGAAATCCACGTCAAAGAAATCATAGGCGACATCAAGGACAATCTGAAAGAAATGCATCTGCAGGAAAAGCTGGCGGATCTTACAGAGAATATCAAAGACACCGCTACGCACCTGACAGCAGACGCAAAAGAAAAATTCGAGGAATTAAAAAGTAAGATGCACAAAGCAAATGATGATGTTAAAGATGAACCCAAAGACTCATCTGAAGCATAAAATATTTTTTGACACGTGATAAAATGAAAAACGTTGTACGTAGTCTCAGACTACATACAACGTTTTTCATTTTATCACTCACTACTCTCGTCTCACTACTCAAGTGGTTTGCATGGAGACGCGATGCTTCGACTTGCTTTCCCTCTTCCTCTTGCTACAGCTCAGCATCAAAATCGTCGTCTCTACGACCGTTCACTCGCTCGCTATTCACTACTCACTACTCACTACTCACTACTCACTACTCACATCTCACATCTCACATCTCACATCTCACATCTCACTACTCTTTCACAAACTTCTTACTATACATCACCTTGCCGGTCATCACCTGCAGCACGTACATGCCTGGATTAAATGTTGAAATATCAACCACATTCTGATTGATGCCTTCTGTCAGTGACCACTTTTTAGTAGCTAACAGATGGCCAGTAAGATCAAATACATGAATCATCGCATCATCTGATTTTACAGCTGTCACTATAACTTGTATTAAATCACCTGCCGGATTGGGCATTAGTCCTAATGCGGAATTATCATGAGATTCGTTAGTAGCACTTGGTATCTGTGTGTCAACGATGGTGCCCCTTTCCGGAGCTTCAACACATGTCGTAGTGATCTCATCACTTGACAGGCAGGCTTCTGCATTGTAAAGAATTGCATCCATTGTTTCTACATCATCCACGTACCATCCATCGCCTGAGATATTATCATCCGTTCCAAACTTGAATCTGATCTTCACCTGTTGATCAATATAATCGCGCAAATCAACATAGGAAGAGATCATCTTAAGATCGGAAGAACTTTTACCAGAGAATGCAAAAAGATTTGGTATCGCGAATGTGCCGTATTGAAGTGACCTTGGATATCCATTCCTGAACACACGATCACCCAGAGGATTCCATGAAGTCCCGTCATTAGTGGATATTTCCAAATAACCGCCATCAGCTCCGACTTCAGTATCATAGTAATGATAGAAACGGTAGAGAGGGTATGTCCCACTGATAGTATAGGGTTCAAAGTTTTGCAGATAGTGCTTCGATTCTGTTGCCGGATCTCCGACATTCCATGCGGTTATTCCGCTGTGCACTATGAGATCCTGAGGCTGCCAGAAATTGGATGTGGTTCCGTTTTCATCAAAGTATACATCCCACCGTTCGAGCGGATCACCTTCCATATCATCAAAAGTCATGCGGATCGAATTGATGGGAGGAGATTGTAATAAATAACTAATGGTGATGGACTGATCTACACCAATTGAAGGAATAGACCACACCAGGCTGTTACCTATGGCAGGTTCTATATTGGCAGAACCTGTGATATAAGTACACCCATCAGGTATTTGATCTTCAATGAATACATTCGTGAGTGGAAAATCTTTGTAATTGGTCACAGTCAGTTTTACTTCAATGGGCTGACCGGCTACAATCTCAGGTGTCATAGTTTTTTTGAATTTCACTTCATCAAGACAGTTGATAGGCGTTTCGAAGCCTTCTTTTCCATCCGACCACAAAGCAGGATCCCCGCCATCTGCATTACTACCAAGACCTCGACGTGCAAACGTTTTCCAGATCAGGCATTGATTAGCACCTCCGTAATCGATCGAATCTGCTTTCAGGATCGCATCTCTTGCATCAATAAAGCCGGGAGCTCCTGGCTGCAATTTCAATCCATCCATCACCAACTGAATAGCCATGTTATTTCCACCTGTGCCATGTATGACATCCGGATCCCATCCGTAAGCGTCACTGAAATTCCAATACAAATCCCAGAGCATCACAGTCCATACCGAACCAACTCCATGAACTTCCGCTTCCGTGATAATATCATCATAGGTATGTGGGTCAATAGCCATATCAGTACTATACGCATAAGTCCGTATACCTTTGCCATCCACGTTTTCTTTAATAGAATAAGTACCCAATCCTCTTTTTTTCGTAGGAGTGTCACCCGGATTAGCAGTAGTCACCAGTGCAAAAAAATCACTCCATCCTTCACCCATTCCGCCGGCTTCCTGGCCTGAAAGATTTCCCGTAAGCCGGGTTGAGATCCCATGTGTGTATTCGTGGGAAACAATACTATTGTCAATTGATCCATCACGTAGAGTAGGACCGTTTGCGACCGGGGCTACGAGCGATGCTGTCAGTCCATTGGCAGCGGCGACCCGGATACGGGTACATTCACCCTTGGAAATAAATACTGATGGAATGGTCACTAATGTGGCATTATCTCCGGCAGCCATCCCAATTACATTCTCATCAAAGTTGCAAATGATCACACCTATAGCTCCGGCTTGTTGTGCATTATAGACTTTTAAGCTGAAATCACAAATGCCACGGTCAATGATGGCAATTTTACCTGTCAATTCAGTTTGGTTGGTGACCTGTGAACATCCATAAGTCGGATCACCTGAGCTGTCATGGATGACCACTACCGGGCCGGTGATAGGCGTAGTGGTTAGGTCAGGTCCAAAGGCTGGAAGGCCGGTTTGAATTTTGCCTGCCAGTTCAATCGGAGAAAGAATGTCCAGGTATTTGCTACTGTTATCCTCGTTCCATGTGAACATTCTCATTTGCCCATTGAATCCATCAAACGGAGTTGAAAAATCAGCATTGTTTTGGCAAGCCACTCCTCCATTCACCTGCGTGCCGCATAATGCAGGGTTATTGTCTCCAAATTGGCAAAGCGCATTTACAAAATCTGCTCCTGCACCTTGTCCGCTGTAATTTTTGAACTGAAAATTTCCGGCTGGTTCATCAAATCCATAGGCATAGGAAAAGTCATGCATGAAGTTGTTCCGCACGAACAGATTGACTATTGACGGATTCTTATTATCTATCGGCTCGCCATTTTTATCGAAGGGAAAATCAAAGATCAGGCTTGCACCTCCATCTAATTCAGAGTCCGGTGAATAACTCCAGTCCCGATCCAAAAAGGCATGCACATTATTACCCTGAGTGATTGTTAATTCAGGGCCTGCAACTCCATTGGTATCATGCCATCCAAACGGAGATGCCACTAAATCTTCTATACCACTCATCAATTGAAAATCACCATGATTAGGGCTTTCAACAGTAGCAGGCAGGGCTCTATATGAAGCAGCAACATTAATCGGAGGGGGAGCGATCGCTGAATTGATCTGAACAGGAGCATTGACATCATCTTCTCTGGACAGATAACCTTGCTCAAACGAACATTGTGATGTAAGGCTTTTATTTGCGATCAGTTGGCCATTTGTGGCATCAACAAAAGACTGGTACATCAAACCGTTTTTTGCGGAATGAAATTGTATTCTCCAGGTCAGATGATAATCACCATTCTCACTTCGCATATACCCGAGTTCAGCGGGAATATCCTGCAGGGCAATATCGGACTTCCCATAAAGCGGTATTCCTGATTGAGTGGTCCCTATGTATGAAGGAACTGATCGTGAAGTCACACCGAGAGATTGAGCCACAACACCAATTGCCTCGGGAGCCTGTATATTTTTTCCCTTGCCGGCAAATGGGATGCCGTCTGTGATAGAGAGCCGGTGACCAACGTTCATAATTTTTCCATTGGGCAGAAAAGCCAGGTTGATGTCTGTGCCAAAGAGTTCATACCCATCTTTAATTTGTGCCAGGTGGACATGTTCTACCCCATTATGAGATGTAAGATATTGACGATTGATTTTTAGATCCCCTATGGCCTGCTGATCAAGTCCATAGCGGTCACGGATGTATTCAATTGCCTTTGTCTTGTAGTCAGGAGATTGTGCAGAAATTGAGGAAATGAGAACAAATGACAGTGTGTACACTGCCAACAGCACTAAGAATTTTTTCATAATCTGTGGTATAAGAAATTGAGGGCCTAAATTTAGGTAAACTTGACTAGACAAATAAGCGTAATGCAGCATTCTTGCCTATATTGGTATGATATATGACAAAAAAAGGTAATTGGGTGATCATCGGACGCCATACGGTCGTTGAAGCCATAGACGCCGGACAAGCCATTGATAAAGTCCTCATAGACAGACAGGCGAATCTGAATGAAGTAGTCGAAAAATGCCAGAAACTGGAGATCCCCGTTCAGAAAGTACCCAAAGAGAAGCTGGATAAATTTGGGGCCAATCACCAGGGAATTGCTGCATTCAGATCGCAGGTGGAATACACTTCTCTTGAAGATCTGGTTCCACATCTTTTTGATCAGGGAATAGTACCCTTGCTGATGATGCTTGACAGGGTCACCGATGTAGGCAATTTCGGGGCTATCAGCAGATCGGTTGAGGTGCTCGGGGCTGATGGTCTGGTTTTCCCAGCCAGAGAAACAGCGCAGCTAAATGCTGATGCCGTCAAGAGGTCTTCAGGAGCTCTGTTGCGTATTCCACTATGCAGAGTAAGAGATCTTATTTCAGCAGTTAGATTTCTGAAAGAAAGTGGAATTACCGTTATTGCTGCTGACGGACGTGGAACCACACCTTTGCAAGAGATAGATTTCAAACAACCGATGGCGATCATCATGGGATCAGAAGGACAGGGCGTCGCTCCGGAATTATTGCGCATTGTTGATCACATCGTCGTCATTCCACAAGCTGGTGAAATGGATTCATTGAACGTCTCTGTAGCTGCCGGCATCATGTTGTATGAAGCGCAAAGGCAGAGACTACCGGTATGATTTTTTAAG
>JBATMM010000521.1:0-1955 GCA_049289835.1 Saprospiraceae bacterium
AAGCTGGTCAATAAAACAAATAAGCACAAGTGAGATTTATATCGGCAGCTCCAAAGGCTTGTGGATAAAAGATCCTGATGATAAAAATAATCCGGTTCAATTATCCAAACTAAATGGCAATGAGGTATTGAATGAAAGCACGATCTATCACATCATGGAGAATCATGATGGCGTATGGTTGAGTACGGACAATGGTCTTTTTCTTATCGATCCGGTCAGTGGCGTTAAAGCACATATTGACGAGCAAAACGGATTGCCTAACAACAGTCTTCTCTATCTTCATCAGGACAAGAAGGATTCGAATATTTACTGGATAGCATCACGTGGTGGCGGCTTGATCCGATGGGATAAGCCAAACAACATATTCCGATCATATACTGTCAACGAAGGTCTCTCACATAATATCATTTATGCCATCTTCGAGGATGATTATGGTTTCCTGTGGATGCCAAGCGATCTGGGATTGATGCGTTTTGAAAAAGCATCCGGTACCTGTCGTACATTTCTTCAACCAGAAGGAATTCCTCATGAAGAATTTAACCGTGCATCTTATTTTGAAGACAGCCGCGGCTATTACTATTTTGGTGGACTGAATGGCTTTATTGTTTTTAATCCAAAAGATCTTCTTGATGTGGATGCGGCAAGCCTTCCGGTCCGGTTGACTAAGTTCGAAGCGATCAATGAACGGACAGGAAAAATTGAGGACCTCACGTATGAGGCAGCTTCTTCTCAACAAATAACATTGGATCCACATGTATCTTCTTTCCTGATCCACTATTCTATTCTCGACTATGCAGATCCAAAACTGAAGAGATTTGCTTATCGTATCGATGGACTGAATTCCAACTGGACATATCTCGCTGAAAATTTTCTTCGCATCAATGGATTGAAAGGCGGAGAATATACATTACATATCAAAGGTCAAAGTTCTACCGGTCGCTGGTCTGAAAATGAATTGATCATCCCTATCATCATTCTCAAACCATTTTTTGCGAGATGGTATTCACAATTAAGTATGCTTTTAATTCTGGCCGGAATATTTTATTACATTATGCGGAAAAGATCTGCATTGCACAAAGCAAGGCTTCAACGTGAGATGGCGGTTAGTCAACAATTGCGAAATGTGGATAAACTTAAAGATCAGTTCCTGGCCAATACGTCCCATGAATTGCGCACACCACTCAATGGAATTGTAGGTCTTTCAGAATCCTTATTGGAAAAAATAAATACCGCCGAAGAAAAAGAAGACCTTGAACTAATCATTTCTTCAGGCCGCAGATTATCCAATCTGGTCAATGATATCCTTGATTTTTCACGACTCAGGGAACATGATCTTCAATTGAATAAAAAACCTGTTGATATCCGTTCGATTGCTGCCCTGTGCCTGCGGATGAATCGTCATCTCATCAGTGATAAGCGAATCAAGCTGATCAACCAGATCCCTGAGAATATATCTTATTGCCTCGCCGATGAAAACCGGTTACAACAGATCCTGCAGAACCTCGTGGCGAATGCGATCAAATTTACAGAGACCGGAACGATCACCATCGATGCGCATGAAGTAGGCGGAATGATTGTGACCAGTGTATCGGATACGGGTATTGGCATTGAAAAAGAAAAGCAGGAAATTATTTTCAGTGAGTTTGAACAGGCAGATGGTTCAATATCGAGAGAATTTGGCGGAACAGGTTTAGGATTGAGCATCACCAAATATCTTGTAGAGCTTCATGGAGGAAGTGTAGGTGTCGTGTCAGAGCCTGGCAAGGGATCCATATTTTCATTTACGATTCCTGTGGCAACGGGGTCGGCCCCTAAATCCCCTGAAAAAGGGGACTTCCATACATCTACCATTAATCAAAAGTCGAAAGATGAAATCAGAAAAGATCTACCTGTCTCCACTGTCATTAACCAAGAATTGTTCATTAACCCTGAGGCCTCAGAACCAACCGGAAAAT
>JBATMM010000522.1:0-3821 GCA_049289835.1 Saprospiraceae bacterium
ATAGTTATTCCTAAAAAACGAACGAATCAGCAATATGATGATCTTGAAGAAAATGGAGTAGTTTATGCTACAGATGAAAGACTGAATAATAGTTCTGATGTTGCTGAAAGTAATTCTCCTCAACTGAATTTGATATCAACTAGTAGTGGGCATGGACCTTTGCGACGACATAATTCTTCCCTGGAATTTCTACCATTTGCAGATGCTTCATTTTATGATTTCACTGATCCGTCTATTGAGCTTGTACAACCCGGCAATTCTTCTTTTTCAAACCGAAGACATCCATTTAGTCCGAACATTTCAATCAGTGCTATGGCTGGAAGTCAAAGTGGATTAGGCATCAGCGCAGCTATAGGTACAGATTATGCCATCAGTTCAAGATTAAGCCTTGCAGCCGGTGTTGGATTGAGATCTTACCACCCCGGGGCATTAAGTCAACGTAATAAAAAGGATATCTTATTGATCAATGGTACTGATCCCATCATTGCAGACTCGAATTACTCCGAAACGTATATTGTAGGTGAGAAAGTTAATTCCTCCACGGATTTCAATGCCATCAATCATTTCGTTCAATCTGTGCGTCAATGGGAAGTCAGTGCAGGTTTAAAATACACACTTACAAAAAGATTTTTTGTCGAGGGAGGGATGGTCCTTGGTTTTGGGACGACAGTCAGAAGCGAATATCCTATCGTCACCTTTAGTTCGAGTGTTAATACTACTGCAGACACCAATGTTACAAGTACGTTTAATCCTTACAATATCATCAGTTCCAACATGACTTCGCTATACGGAGGTATTGGATACCACATCAATCGACATATCAGTGTTTCAGCAAAATGGACACAGGGGCTTGATCACTACCTGATCAATGACCAATCAATCTCCATTGGTTCGACGAATAAGAGGCTGGATTATATACGCGGGTTAAATCTCAAGCTTGCCTTCAATTTATAAAATCAACTGATCAGACTGGCAAATCAGATAAAGAAATCGTATCTGATATTTCTAAAATTTGATCCTTTTTAAATCAGGAAAAAATGAACCCTAAAATTCATATTCGTTTCTCTGTTGCCTGCATGATAGCTTTTATGGCATGTAACAAAAATGATCTGACAAATCCGGGTACGGAGAAATATTTTCCGGAGGTGAAGTCGATCATTGAAAATCATTGTGCATCATGTCACAATTCAGCCGGCACCTGGGCAGGGAGGCCTGTTGCCTTCGATGATGACACAGCAATAGTAGAACAATATCAGAGGATTAAAGCGGCTGTTGCGGATCCTATATCCCCTATGAACAAACGGATGCCCCAGGATGGAATGCTCACTGCAGATGAAATTGATATCATCGTGAAGTGGTTTGATAAAGGAGGGAAAATCACAGATTAAAATATCGAATAAGGAATAGTGAAAAACGAATATTGAACTACAAAACTGAATTAAGAATTTGGAATTTAAAGTATAAACAAAAAAAACAATAAAAATGAAATACCTGAATTTATACACAATCATCTTTAGTCTTTTTACTGGATTGGTTTTAACATCTTGTGATAAAGATTGTGGTGATGCCAATCCGATAAAAGACCCTGTATACTTCCAGTACGAAGCGAAGAATTATGCCTGGGGCCTGTATCATGTAGGTTGGTACATTGACAATAAAGGGAATTTTGATTATTACAATCTCCCTGAAGATCTGGTTGAACCTGATTCATCAGGCTATATTTCAAAAAGCAATTTATTGGCTAACCTTGCGAAGGCGGATTCAGTCGTATACAACATCAGTATTCATGATTTACAAAATCAGATTGGTTTGATTGATGCAGTGGATGAAAATAAGTTCTCAGAGATTGAACATGTAGGTGCAGATATAGGTATTGTAAATCTGTACTGCTACCGATGGGATAAAAACCGCAATCTGTATAAACGACTCCTTTTAGCCACGGGTGGAGATTTCATTCAATATAATCTCGATCCTGAAGCCAGAGAATTAACCGCGTGGATGATTGCAATCGGAGATGAGTCCGGTACGTTCAGTTGGCACTGATCACTCGATCAAAGATGTAGTCTTGCTTTCCTCCCAAGCAGTATATCATCTGATTCCGGACGATCTGGATCCGGGAGGCAGCAATCGACCGGACAGACAGCAGCACATTGCGGTTCATCGTGAAATCCTTTGCATTCTGTGCATTTATCCGGTACGATGTAATAATAATCTGCAGATACCGGCTCTAGAAGGTCCTTTGCATCCACTACCGTTCCATCTTCGAGTGTATAAGGGCCTTTTAATGTGGTGCCATCTTTCATCGCCCACTGGATACCACCTTCATAGATGGCATTGTTAGGGCATTCGGGTTCGCAAGCTCCGCAATTGATACAATCGTCTGTGATATATATGGCCATAAAAATTTCCTCTGAGATTCGCTTCCTCTACTTATGGGTATTGGTAAATGTTTGATCTCCAACAAAGGTAAGCCATCCTGAGTTCATGACCGGGAACGTCAGCAGCTTTGATGCAATACCTGAGGAATTACCATTTTTTTTGTTTCCACAGGAGTATGTGCATAACTATCTGGAGCTTCTCAAAATCAATCCGTTAGGACAGTGTGGCACACTTAGGTGTGGCACACCTAAATGTGCCACACTGTCCTGATGCGAAAGACTTCGGGATTCGGCCTATTTTTGCCCTCCCATGAACCGCAAGATCTCTGCTTTCTTCACCCTTTTACGTACTGCCATCACCGGCAGCGAGAAGGAATTTACGACAGGGAGCATCGATAAGGCCATTTTCCTACTGGCCGTTCCCATGGTACTTGAGATGGTGATGGAAGGATTGTTTGCCATTGTGGATATTTTCTTTGTATCTAAACTGGGGAAAGAAGCTACAGCGACGATTGGACTGACAGAAGTGGTGATTACGCAGGTGGTAGCGCTTGCATTGGGATTGTCAATGGCTACTACAGCAATGGTAGCGCGAAGAATAGGTGAAAAAGATCGTGAAGGTGCATGTGTAGCCGCTATACAGGCGATTTTTATTGGGGTCATCGTTTGTCTCATCATCGCGGTCATTTTCTATTTTACATCTGCTGATATTTTAAGGTTCATGGGTGGTTCTGAAGAACTCATTCGAAAAGGGAATGGATATACCCAAATCTTATTGACGGGGAGCAGTACATTATTTTTTCTCTTTCTGTTGAATGGAATTTTCAGAGGCGCCGGGGATGCATCGATAGCAATGCGTACACTATGGCTTGCCAATGGGATTAATATTATTCTGAATCCGCTACTCATTTTTGGCTTAGGTCCTTTTCATGAATTTGGTGTCGCAGGCGCGGCCATTGGTACCACGGCTGGCCGGGGCATTGGTGTTTGTTATCAGGTGTATCATCTTGTCAATGGCAAGAGCCTGATTCATCTTCAGCGACGACATTTGAAATGGGTGGGGGATATCATCACCCGATTGATAAAAGTATCATCAACCGGTGTGCTTCAATTTGCCATTGCTACTGCAAGTTGGTTGTTCATCGTGCGCATCATCTCCTATTTTGGAGAAGCTGCTGTTGCGGGTTATTCGATTGGCATACGGATGATCATTTTCACTATCCTTCCTGCGTGGGGAATGGCAGGTGCAGCATCTACACTAGTCGGCCAGAATCTCGGAGCTCAACAACCTGATCGTGCAGAGAAATCAGTATGGCGCACTGCATTTTTCAATTTGTTATTTCTGTCTACAATTTGCGTTCTCTTCTTGTTATTTGCGCCTGTGCTCATTCCGTTATTTTCAAAAGATCCTGAGGTCATTCATCAGGGTGTATTATGTCTGCG
>JBATMM010000523.1:0-4070 GCA_049289835.1 Saprospiraceae bacterium
CCTGTTATCTTAGTGATTCATGGAAGCTTACGCCCTCGCACTTACCTACGCTATTCCCATATTCCTTGCCTTGATCGGAATTGAAGCCTTTATCTCGTGGAGGATGGGGATAAAGATCAATAGGGGAGCAGACATGATCTCCAGTCTGGGCTCAGGAATTACAAATATTGTAAAAGATGTATTAGGTCTTTCGATTGCGATTGTGAGCTATGGATGGTTGGTCAATCGTGTAGCTATTTTCCATATCAGCAATGTATGGTATGTCTACATCATTGCATTTGTGGCTAAAGATTTTGCAGGATATTGGATTCACCGGTTGGAACACACGATCAATTTCATGTGGAACCGGCATATCATCCATCATAGCAGTGAAGAATACAATTTGTCCTGTGCATTGCGTCAAAGTATTTCTGAAGTATTTTCTTTTGTTTCATTATTTCTTCTTCCTGCTGCATTGCTGGGTGTGCCCACAGAAGTTATTGCTGTGATCGCTCCGATCCAGTTGTTTGCACAGTTCTGGTATCACACAAGGTTAATTCATAAAATGGGTGTTTTGGAATATATCATCGTGACGCCATCTCATCACCGTGTGCATCATGCCATAAATCCTGAATACCTGGATAAAAATTTCAGTCAGATCTTCATTATCTGGGACAAAATCTTTGGTACATTTCAACCTGAACTCGAAGAAGTGCCTGCAGTATATGGTGTGAAGAGGCCGGTGCAAACATGGAATCCATTCCTGATCAATTTCAAACACATCTGGCTGATCATCACAGATGCATGGCATGCCGCAAGTTGGAAGGATAAAGTAAGAATATGGTTTATGCCGACAGGATGGAGACCTGAAGATGTAAAAGTGAAGCGCCCGATCCAGGTTGTTGAAGATGTTTTCAGGATGCCTAAATATGATACGCTTGTTTCAAAACGATTGATCATGTTTTCCTGGATTCAGTTAATTATTCTTCTTGTCTTTACAATGTATTTATTTATGAATTTTGCGGCGATAGGTTTTCCGGGTGTGTTGATTTATGGGTTGTTTTTGATGGTGTCAGTATTCAGTATTACATCATTATTGGATAAAGCGCCTTACGCATTCATTGCCGAAATCATCAGGTTTGTTTTTGTGATTGGGATCATCGTTAGTAGCGGCGGGGACTGGTTTAAATTATCTGAAGTATTTTCTTTTGGGCCTTATCTGGTGAGCATTTTTATCTTTTTGTCGCTGATGATGTATGCATATTTTCATTTTCGGGAAAACAAGTATTCCATCTTGTCTTTTGAGTCTAAAAGAGGAATGTGATTTTTTTCCTTCCTTATGTTTTCTTATGGATAATTTTTTTGAGCAATTGCATTCCTTTGGCTTGCGTAAATATTCCGCTCCGATGGAGCTCAGGTAACACTTGGAGATTTCTTTATTACAGATATTTCGCTCCTACGGAGCTTGGTTACAATTTTGTCGACACTACAAATACCTCAGGAATCATTAAAATCAACAATGACAAAGTATCCAACTTCAGATTTAGTGCTTAAGCTCCATCGGAGCGAAATATCTGTATAAGGAAAGCTTCCCTACCACTTTTTTTTGTGGCGACGCTGATGCGAAGCGAGGCAGTCGCGATTATGCCTTCAATTTTGTCGACAATACAAATACCTGCGGATTTATCGCCAACAATGACATAGTATCCAAATACAGATTTATTGCTTAAGCTCCGTAGGAGCGAAATATCTGTATAAAGGAAGTTACCTACCACTTTTTTGGGGGCGACGCTGATGCGAAGCGAAGCAGTCGCGATTAGGCCTTCGATTTTTTCAACACAATCATCTGACTATTCGACTTTGCTACTGAATTGTAATAGGCACACAATTCACCATACTCTTCCGGAGTCAATCGCATAGGGGCTTCGGTGACCTGATGATGTACATGAATAAATTGATCTTCAACGTACAATTCTACCGAATAGTGATTCCCCTTAAAATCAAAAACAGATTTAGAAGGTAGATATTCTATGCCATAATCCGGTGGCAAAGCAATATAAATGTCATTTTTTTCTGTATAATTATCGATTGATATAAAATCCGTTTTTCTATCCGTATTCCCCAGGCATGAATTGTGTGGAGATTGAACAGAATTGACAGGAATGAATAAACGA
Source organism: Saprospiraceae bacterium (assembly GCA_049289835.1). Taxonomy (GTDB): domain Bacteria; phylum Bacteroidota; class Bacteroidia; order Chitinophagales; family Saprospiraceae; genus Opimibacter. The sequence continues at coordinate 2,154 of JBATMM010000523.1, forward strand.
TTACCGGATACATTTCCAAATTTACTCAGGGTTGCTTTGTATTCAATCGCTGAGGATGATCCCGACTTCTCTGAAGAAATATGCAACTGATCGAGTTTGTCAATGGTCAAATGACAATGTTCAAGAAAATACTTTCGCTGTTCTTCCGGTGATGCATAGTAATACAGGCTTCTGACTTTTCGTTGTTGATTTCCATAATGTTCTTCTCGACCGGATATCCTGACGGGATCAGTGGTGAAAATCGTATCCTGTGTCGTGATGGTATTCAATGAATCCGGAATGGACGGCGTTCTGCTGATTTTTCCTCCTTCAGGTGTAATCAGAAGAACTTTTTTGTTTTGTTCATCCTTATCGATCTCACCGGTGGGAAGATTATTGCTGGTACACTCAAGCCACATATGCTCAGAAGGCACATGGATCATCATGTGATTGAAATCATTGTATATGAAATCGTCAGGAAATAAACTATTTTCTTCATCCCATCGGATCACGACCTGGTAAGCATCTATCCCAACTTCGCGTAGCATCCCTTTCATAAAAGTTGACAAAGCTTTGCAATCACCATATCTGTTTTTCTCAACATAGGTTGCGTCAAAAGATTGCCATCCTCCGATGCCCAGTTGCACACTGACATACCGCATATTGTGCTGAAGCCAGTGATACATCGTATCAATCTTTTCAAACGGTGTTTTACAATGAGCCGTCATTTGTTTGATCAGCGAAACCATGACGGGGGGCATTATTTCTCTGTCCTTATTGATGAGGTAAAGAAAGGCACCAAATGATTTCCAGTCGGACATGCTACCGGTGTAGTCATCTACCTGGAATATCGAAGGAGACAGAATAAGAAGAGGAAGTATTTCATGATCAGGAGGACCTGATACTTCCCGCGGGATTGCTTTAACATTCGAAAGGGTCCATGATTGTAATGTCCGATCCTTATCGTTTACTTTCTTATAGACGAAATCATCGTTTAGTGAATTCGTCTGTATGATGAGATCCTTTGGTGCATCAAGTATAAATGTTGCCTGCTCTATAGATTCCTTTTTACGCTGTGGATGCCAGTTAGGATACGAAAGAGTCTGATGATAACTTGTCTTCCATTTGTATTCCAGCGTATAGGGTAATTGACCACCGAATGATCTCACGCAGAGAAATCGCTCGTCGGTCAGAATACTATTATCACTATAAGCCGCTACATCTGCAATTTCTGATTTCTTCATTTTTCGCAGCAATTTTCCATCTGCATCGTAGAGGTATACACTGATCAAATCTGAAGAGCTGTATTTATCATAGTTCACCAGCACTATGGATTCCCTCGAGTCTTCGTCAAATATCGTTACCGCTTTTGTGACCTGGTGAACATATTCGCGTGGTGATTTAATGATCAATCGTGTTTCTTCCAGACGGATGACTGCTTCTGCATTTTTAAGGAGAGATGTATCAATATGTGACACGGCATATTCCGGTCTGTCCTGGCCGCTGAGAATTCCAGTCCATAAAATCATGATGATATGGATGATGTTTTTTGAAAGCCTGGCCATCACGATTTCGTCAACACGATTTGCCGGTTAAATTTTTCTTTCCGCAGGACATAAATACTTTTTAAAGTTGAATATTCTTCAGGTTCAAAGATGAGTTGTTTTATCAGGTATTTCAGCGTGACCTTTAAGTTGTCGGCACTGTAGACGGCATCGTAACTAAACTGTAGTCCACCGGTACTATTTGAAATTTTGGCCGGCTCAGGTAAAGACTCAACAATATAACCATCAGGCAGCTTTAAATTAAATATCATGGACACTTCTGCAGGATAATTCACTTCAATAGGATAGCTCCTTTTTTCAAGTTTGAACCAAATGTCATCAAGTCCAATCGGAAATATGGGTTTCAAAAAGATTTTATCATTGACGACAGTCG
>JBATMM010000524.1:0-10742 GCA_049289835.1 Saprospiraceae bacterium
GAGAGGCTGTCAATCAAAGTGTTAGACCATAGTGGCACTACTAGTAGTGCCACTATGGTTATTATTGCCTTATTGTAATATTGAGGCATCTATTTTCTCTGCTATTTCTCCCAAGTCCAATCCATCAAACCTTCCTGAACTCATCCACAATAAAACAGTATTCTTTTTTGGAGCAAGACTGCTTAAAATACTCTCCAACTGCGTACCGGATATAGAAACTTGCAAATCATTGGAATTAAAATAACCTGACAACTGATCAGAGGAGAGATCAGGAAGTTTTTTTATAGCTAACGTATGCGGACTGTAATACACAATTTTTTCATTGGCATCTTGCAAAGCGTTTTTATACTGCGGAAGGAAATCCGGATTGAGAGAACTGAATGTATGCAACTCAAGACATGCAATAATGTAAGCAGAAGGATGCTTTTCTCTGACGGCATGCACTGTAGCTTTGACTTTTGAGGGAGCATGTGCAAAATCAAGATAGGATATCAATTGGTTCCCTTCATACAGCAATTCAAGTCTTTTATTTGCACCTCCAAATGTGCTGATACCTTTGAAAAAATCTTTTTCAGATAATCCTAATTTTTTAATCACCTGGTAAGCTGCTCCGATATTCTGCATGTTGTGAATTCCAAAAACTTTTAAAGGATGTTCCACGCCTTCATTACTTGTCAGTGATACGATTCCATTTTCAATATGATATGGTTGTATGCTATAAGGAATCAAAACACATGAAGGAGAAATTTCTTTAACTAACTTAACAAGGTCAGCATCGTCAGTACAATAGATCAATGTATCTTCTTTCCCAAGTGATATGATCAATTGACGGAATGGTTCGATATATGACGCATACGTTGGGAACACATTCATGTGATCCCAGGCTATCCCGGTGATGACACTGATCTGCGGATGATAATGAAGGAATTTAGGCCGTGGATCATCCGGACTGCTCAGGTATTCATCACCTTCAAGAATGATAATTCCGGCATCTGATAACTCTACGGGTGTCAGGGAACCTATGGCTGCTCCTATCATGCGATCAGCAGGAATATTTGACTCATGAAGAACATGGGCTATCATTCCAGAGGTGGTTGTCTTTCCATGACTGCCTGCGATCACCACCCTGATCTTTGATACCGAGAGATCATAAATGAATTCAGGAAATGACTGGATCTTAAGATTTAGTGATTTTGCCTTCAGAAGCTCAGGATTATCATTTCTGGCATGCATGCCCAGGACAATCAGGTCTATGGAGGAATCAATCACCTCGGGTCTCCATCCAAAATGGTCAGGAAGTATTCCTTTTTGCTGCAATCTTGTCCGACTAGGCTCATATATTTCATCGTCCGAACCACTGACTTCATAGCCTTTATCATGCATCGCTATGGCAAGACTATGCATGATACTTCCTCCGATGGCAATGAAATGGATCCTCATAACACGCTGATTTAGGCTTTTAGAGCAACTTTTTTCAAAAAAAACGGTTCAAATGAAATAATTTCGCCCCCGAAACGATTATTAGATTGTATCCGGTAATTAAATCGGGTCAAATTAAAGCAATGTCTAACATGAAAGTATCATCTTTAAAGTACCTCCTCATTCTCCTTGGTTTTGCTGCCTGTGTTACGATGACTACAAGCTGCAATAAAGGATATGGCTGTCCTAGTGATTTCCATGTTGATGCCAACACTGAAGTTCCGGTAGCACCTTCCTGCTAAACTCAGTCTGGTCTGCCAAGGCTACCTTTGAATAAACACTCAGCCAACAAAACATTCTGAGGTTTATCTTCCAAATTAGAACCAACCCCAATGATAAGTGAGTCCATCTACCCGGTTTTGGGAAGAGAGGAATTATTTGCTGTCCATACAAGCGATGGCTCATTTACGATATACAATAAGATTTACAAGGCAACTTACCATTCCATATTCGGAGCGGTAAGCGAGAGTAAACACACTTATCAGCAAAAATGTCTTGATACTCAGCTTCACAAAGCGAGGATCAAAATCCTTGAGTTTGGTTTTGGCACAGGACTTAATGCATTCCTGGCATTCTTATTTTCCCAAAAGCATCATTTGCAAGTTGATTATTTCGGTTTGGAAACTTTCCCGATTGATGTTTCTATTATCAACGAATTAGATTATCCGGGATACCTGGCCTTTCCTGATAAGAAGGATATTTTGACGAAAATGCATGAAACGGAAGTATTTGAAATGGAGAATTTTACATTCCACCGTTATGAACTCTGGAGTAGCGTGCCTGATTCCGGTGATTTTGATTGTATATTTTTTGATGCTTTTGCTCCCGAAGTGCAGCCCGAATTATGGAGCCCGGATATGTTTGACCGTCTTTTCCATGCAACGGCCCCCGGTGGATGCCTGGTGACATACTGCGCTAAAGGTGATGTCAGACGAAATATGGAACATTCAGGATATCTGGTTTCAAGGATTCCCGGGGCACCCGGTAAAAGACAAATGCTCCGGGCATTCAAGCCATTGTAAAATCATATACATTCATTGTCTGAAATCGATACAAACCTTATAATCATGCATCGAATCAGATCAATGCTCTCGTCACTATGAATAAATGGCTACAATGGATCACCAGTTACAGGTTTATTCTTCTCCTTTTTATTGCTTTATCTGTCGGAGCAAGTGTCCAGGCTCTCTTATTGCCCCTTGCACCCATTAAAGCAGGATTGCAGGATTACACTGCCTATAACAATTATTTAATTTTCAAACAGTCATTCTATCATCTCATCAATGGAAAGGATCTTTACATAGCCTATCCTGATGAACATTGGGATCTCTTTAAATATAGTCCGGCATTTTCTCTGTTATTTGGTTTTTTTGCCATTCTGCCTGATAGCATCGGGCTATTGCTATGGAATGCACTTAATGCCGTCATCCTTGTATTTGCGATTTACTATTTACCAAAGCTTACTATTCAACAAAAAGGTCTGGTCCTTCTGGCATGTATTCCGGAGTTAATGACCACGATGCAGAATGAACAATCAAATGGTCTTATGGCAGGCCTTATCATTCTGGCTTTCTGTCTTTGTGAACGTCAAAAATTTTTCATGGCAGCATTTTGTTTAATGCTGAGTGTCTACATCAAACTCTTTGGCATCGTAGGTTTTGCTTTATTCCTTTTTTATCCGCAAAAACTTAAATTGGGATTCTATACTTTATGTCTGGCATTGATATTCTTCTTTCTTCCTCTTTGTGTAGTTGATCTGGGCCGGCTTTTAAATCTTTATCAAAGTTGGGGCCATTTATTAGCCATGGATCAACGTCCTACGGTTTATGGGTTTTCAGTGTTTGGCTGGTTAAAAATGTGGTTTCATTTTCAGCCGGATCGAATCTGGATATTGATCACAGGTGCTTTGCTTTTTCTGTTGCCATTCAGCAAAATAAAAATGTACAGCGTTTTTGATTTCAGATTGCTTGCACTTTCATCTCTGTTAATCTGGATCGTCATTTTCAATAATATGGCTGAGTCACCTACATTTATCATCGCCATGGCAGGGGTTTCGATATGGTTCTTTACGAGGAAACCGACAACACTCAATATCGTTCTGTTTGTTTTAGCAATTCTATTAACTTCCTTGTCCGCCACTGACATTTTTTCGCATGACTTCCGTAATCAATTTATCAAGCCATATGTTTTAAAAGCTTTTCCCTGCATTGCCATCTGGTTTAAGATCGTTATAGATATGATGTTGACTAAAAAAGGATCTGAATGGCTTGTATCTGAGCGAACTTCTGATCTTAATGCCGCCTGAGATGTAGTTTAAACCGCAGAGTAAAGTATTTTTGCTGCCAATAACTTAATTAAACATTTTAAAAAAATGTCTGAACAAAAAGAATTGCTCGGTGTAGGATCGAGAGTAAAACATCCTGCATATGGAGATGGTGTCATCATCCGGCTTCATCCGGCGGCCTATGAAGTAGCTTTTATGGTCTATGGCCTTAAAAACGTGGGGAAGGACTACACACAATGGGAAGTGATCGAGCGTATTGAAACCGCAGAAGCGGTCAGCTTTTCAGAGGCAGAGAAATCCCTGATGAAGATACTTCGACAATGGAGCGATATTTCTGAAGTGGTCATCATTGGAGACAAATGGAAGGGAGGAACGCTCCTGATGCAGCCTTACGATCATTCACTCAAACCGAAAGATGTACCCATCGAAGTTTTCTTTCATAAGATTGTCATGTTGAGAGACCGGATCAGGGTGCTTGAACAGAAAATAAACAGCCACACCAAGTTGACTGAAGAAGACAAAATCGATATGCAGCAATACATCACGCGCATCTATGGCAGCCTGACTACATTTAACATCCTGTTCAGGGATAAGGATCATCACTTTGTAGGTGAAAAATCATAATCGGATGCGAATCATTTTTGTTCTTTTTTTTATAGTCCTCACACAACTATCCTGTCTGAAACTGGGAGAACCATTCAAAGGTCTTCCACCAGGAATCTGGAGAGGCGTGCTTTATTTGAGTGATGATCTAAGTGGATTTGATGAGAAATCAAATGGTGAATTGCCTTTCAATTTTGAAGTAATTTATGACCGGCCTGATTCATTCCATATCGTGATACACAATGGAGAAGAAAGGATCATCGTCAATGATATCCGGATGGGTACTGACCGGCGAACAGCGCGCGATACGCTTTGGATTGATTTTCCGGTTTATGATTCGCACATCAAAGCACAATATGAAGAAGATGCTATTGAAGGATTTTGGGTAGCCCGTAACAGGAAAGATTATCAGATTAAATTTAAAGCACTTAATGGGCATACGAATCGTTTCTTTCAACTTCCTGATCCACCTAAAGCAGATCTGTCAGGAAGATGGGAATGTACTTTTGAAGAGGAGACAGATCATCCTTATAAAGCCATCGGGGATTTCAAACAAAAAGGAAATGAACTGACAGGCACCTTCATGACCAATACTGGTGATGACAGATTTCTGGAAGGACAAGTGAATGGAGACAGACTATACTTGTCGACATTCGATGGTTCGCATGCTTATCTGTATGAAGCAAAAATTCTCCCTGATGGATCATTGACAGGCATCTACAGGTCAGGTAAGCATTACAAAACATACTGGGGCGGACATCGAAATGATACAATCAATGCGACAAATCTGGGAGATCCTTTTTCATTAACCAAAATGAAAGATGCATCTAAACGTTTCACTATCGCTCTCCCTGATCCTGAAGGAAAAATTGTAGATATTTCAAAAGGCCGGTATGAAGGCAAACCGAAAATCATTCAGATCATGGGTACGTGGTGTCCTAATTGCAGAGATGAGACTAATTTCCTTCTTGAATATCTGGCGAAACATCCTGAACCGGGATTTGAAATCGTCGGTATTTCTTTTGAACGACATACGGATGAAGCAAAAGCTATCCATGCCATAAAAACCTATCGCGACAAATTAAAAATTCCATATAGCATTTTGTATGGAGGATCAAATGATAAAGCCAAGGCATCTTTGGTGTTGCCTATGCTCAATAATGTCATGGCCTATCCAACATTGATTTTCCTGGATGCTGATAACAAAGTAGTTTCCATTCACACAGGCTTTGAAGGTCCTGCCACATCTGGTTACAAGGAATTCAAAGATGAATTTGATTTAATGGTAAAAAAAATGACGCAGGTTCATGAATAAATGTGTGCTTATCACCGGAGCTACAAGCGGAATTGGGTTGGCTACTGCGCATGTATTCGCTGTGAATGGTTATGATTTGATTCTGACCGGAAGGCGGGAAGACAGACTTAAAAAAATCAAAGAAGAAATTCTGCAAAACTCTTCTGTCAACGTTACACTTCTGTGTTTTGATGTTCGGCATTATAGCGAATGTGAAAAAGCAATGGAATCGATTTCTCAACCTGTCGATGTTCTGATCAATAATGCCGGTCTGGCGAGAGGACTTGATTATGTGCATGAAGGAAAAATCGAACATTGGGATGAGATGATTGATACCAATATCAAAGGCCTCGTGTATATGACACGTCTCGTGAGTCCGGGTATGGTCGCAAGAAAATCCGGCCATATCATCAATCTCGGTTCCTCAGCAGGGAAAGAAGTTTATCCCAAAGGCAATGTGTATTGTGCTACCAAATTTGCAGTAGATGGGTTTACACGTGCTATCCGGACAGAACTGCATGTGCACAATGTGAGAGTATCTCAGATATCTCCGGGACATGTTGAAGAAACGGAATTTGCACGTGTCCGGTTTGAATGGGATGAAGAAAGAGCGAAAATATATAATGATTTTAACCCCCTTACGGCAAAGGATGTTGCTGAAAGTATCTATTTCATAGCTTCCAGACCTCCTCATGTCAATATCAACGATATTTTCGTGATGGGAACTCAACAGGCAGGTAATACCATTATTGATCGGTCAGGAAGAAAATATGATTTGGACATTTAGTGATCTGGTGATGTAGTGATCTGGTGATGTAGTGATCTGGTGATGTAGTGATATTTTTATTGTTTATGTTCTCTACGTGCATCCTTGAATGAAAAGTCCTATGATACAAATATAAATCTCATTTTAATGCATACTCATTTTAATACTAATTCAACATACCTGGAAAATATGAAAACTCAATTCTATTATTTATTTCTTCTGTTTGCATTCGTAGCACTTCATTCCTGCAAGGATAATAGTGAAACATCAACAGGGGAAACTAAAAACACAATCGTGAACGATATCCATTCGAATGCAAAGCCAGACAAGGCCGTAGTGAAACATTTATCACTCGAGCTCACAGCTGATTTTCAAATAAAGAAACTTTCCGGAACGGCTACTTATGACATCGAAGTGAAAGAAGGTGCAGATAGTATCATACTCGATACAAAAGATCTTGATATACATCAGGTAACTGTCGATGGAAAGAATACTCCATTTACATTAGGAAAAGATGATCAATGGTTGGGTCAGGCACTAAGCATACCTGTCAGTCATGATTCTAAAAAACTGATCATTGCCTACTCTACCCGTCCTACAGCTGAAGCTTTGCAGTGGCTGGTTCCTTCGCAAACTGCAGGCAAACAACATCCATATCTTTTTACACAAGGCCAGGCTATTCTTACACGCACCTGGATTCCGATCCAGGATAGCCCTGGTATACGAATGACATATGATGCTAAAATCACTGTGCCGAAAGATCTGATGGCTGTGATGAGCGCTACGAATCCGCAGGAGAAAAATAATGATGGTGTGTATACATTTAAAATGGATCAACCTATTCCTTCGTACCTGATAGCACTTGCTATTGGAGATTTAGGATTCAAAGCCATTGACAAGCGAACTGGTGTTTATGCAGAACCCGGTGTGTTGGATAAGGCTGCTAATGAATTTTCAGATATGGGCAAAATGGTTTCTACTGCTGAATCGTTGTATGGCCCTTATCAGTGGGGAAGATATGATGTCATCGTATTGCCTCCTTCTTTTCCTTTTGGCGGAATGTAAAATCCCAGACTCACATTTGCTACACCAACGATAATCGCAGGTGATAAATCACTGACATCCCTGATCGCACATGAACTTGCACATAGCTGGTCAGGAAACCTCGTCACGAATGCGACATGGAATGATTTCTGGTTGAATGAAGGCTTTACAGATTATTTTGAAAGACGCATTATTGAAGCGTTGTATGATAAATCTTATAGTGACATGTTGGCTACATTGGGTGTGCAGGATCTGAAAGACGAGATGAAGGATTTATCACAGGAGGATACACATCTTTTTCTCAACCTGGTGGGAAGAAATCCTGATGACGGGATGACGAGTGTGGCATATGAGAAAGGAGCCCTGTTCCTGACGATGCTCGAACAAAAAGCAGGACGTGATAAATTTGATGCCTTCCTCAGGAAATATTTTGCGGATCACAAATTTCAATCCATGACTACAGAAAAATTCCTTGCCTACCTCGATGAAAATTTAATTAAACCAAATCATTTATATGTCAATGTGGATGCATGGGTTTATAAGCCGGGGCTTCCCGATACGATCCCTGTATTCAATACGGATCGTTTTATGAAGGTTGATACACAGGTCACCTTTTTTGTGAATGGAAGGAAAGCTTCAAAGCTTAATACTAAAAACTGGAGTACTCATGAATGGCTGCACTTTATTAAAGCTCTTCCGGATAGTTTGGCGGAGGCTGACATGGTTGATCTTGATAACACTTTTGGATTCACCGCATCAAATAATACTGAAATAAAAGATGCATGGTTCAAACTGGCTATCAACCAGGGGTATGGTCCAAAAATTCTTCCGGCGATCAGAACATTCCTGGTGAATGTAGGCAGGCGAAAATATCTTACACCGCTTTATACTGCATTAACTGAAAAAGGAATGTATAAGGAGGCGAAAAGTATTTTTGATGAAGCAAAACCGAATTATCATAGCATTTCTGCCAATTCAATTCAGGCGCTATTGGATAAAAAAGCACCAAAAATATGAGAGAAAAATAAAATTCTCTCCTTATAAAATACTATTCGTAGTGCCCTTTAAGTGAATAAATGTAGAGTGTATTATTTTCTATGAGGTAAACAATTCGATTTTTAGAATCAATACGACGTGACCATTTTCCGGCAAGCTGATGTCTTAGTGGCTCAGGTTTTCCGATTCCGGTATAAGGATTTTCGATAATTGCCTTAATGAGGGTGGATATTTTTTTAAGAATGTTTTTTCGTTTCGTTTTTTGCCAATAAAACAAATGTTCATCCGCTACCGGGAGTAAGACTATCTCCATAATTGTTCCAATTCCTCAACTGATATTTTTCTGCCTTTTCCATTCATTTTATCTTCATCACCCTGAAGGATCATTTCTACGAATTCTTTTTTTGAAGGCGTATCAATGACGGCCAACTCAAAAGGAATCTGATGATCATGCATAAATTCTTTAAGAGCCTGGAGCTTGTCAAGGGAATTGGGATGGGCTATTATAACATCAGAATTTTTCATTGTTAATTTATGTGTATTATTTTGAATAAAAATTTAATACAAATCTTTGAATTCTTGATTTCATCTACCAAATGAACGTCTAGTATTTATCCTATCACTACAAAGATAATCATATTCACAAATTGATTGTTTGTAGCTTGCGCTATGGGTTCCTTGTCTCATTTTTAAACTTTCACCAAGTAATATGACCCTGTTGTGAAAAAATTTCGCAACCAGGGGATACGGCTCACAAATACTGATTGAATGCGAGGCCTGACATTAAACTTATATTGATAGATCGGATTGAAGTAGTAATGTTGTTTGCCTGCGACGTAGAGGTTATTGAATTTCAGACATCGTTCGAATCGTTCTATACTGATCCCTGTTGATTTGACTTCCATCAGGTCCTGAATCGTAGCCTCCTTTTCTCCGGCAAGTTTTAATATTCCTTTATACAGTAGTTTCGGAAGTAAATGAAAGTAAGGTAGCCTGCTTAAAAATTTACTTCTGCATATTTGTTGGTGACCTCCATATGGCATCTGCCAGGGAGGAAAAGCAAAAAAAATATACCCACCATCATTTAAGAAAGCAGGTAATTGATGCATGAATTCCTTTTGGCCAGGAATATGTTCAATGACGTCTTTCAGGATGATCAGGTCATAGCGGCCTCCAAGATCATGCTCAGGATCAATATCAAAAATATTGCGATTGACAAATTCGATTCGACCTGCTTTCAAAGCTTCTGCATGATATTTTTCTGCAGTATCCAATCTTGAAGACGACAATTCAATACCCGTACAAAAGGAACCTTCTTCGAGAAAACATTTCAGGACGCCGGCTTCAGCACAACCAATTTCAAGGACACGGTCCCATTTTTTTCCCGGAGCAAGTTTTTGAATGAAGGGAAGTATATAGTCCTTTGTCACACGATACTGAATATCAAAGTATCGTTCTTTATCACTATGGAATTCGTACATTATTTTCCCTGGAATACCGGCTTTCGTTTTTCAATAAAAGCCTTTGTTCCTTCTGCAAAGTCTTCAGTCGATGCTACTTCACCAAATGTTTTGGCTTCAAATAAAAAGCCTTCATGACTTGCTGAAAAATATTGATTGACACTTCTGATCACTCCGGCTAATGCCAGTGGTCCTCTTGTCTGCATTTTTGCAGCTATTTCGATTGCACGATCTATCAGTTGTTCAGGTTCGGTAACATAATTCACAAGCCCTAAACGATATGCTTCTTCTGCATTGATCAGATCACCAGTCAATAATAATTCTGTTGCTTTTCCTTTGCCGATGAGTTGTATTAATCTTTGTGTTCCTCCATAACCAGGGATGATGCCTAAGCCAACTTCTGGTTGACCGAATTTTGCTTTTGTAGAAGCAATTCGCATGTGACATGCCATGGCTAATTCACATCCGCCGCCAAGTGCAAAACCATTGATGGCACCGATGACAGGAATATGAAACCCTTCAATTTTGCTGAAGATGACTTGACCTTTCCTGCTAAGTGTTTCGGCCTGACTGGTGGATAATCCATGCAGCTCTTTTATGTCGGCACCTGCTGCAAATGCTTTTTCCCCTTTACCTGTGATAATAATGCAATTGGCATCATATTCTTTATACTCTGAAGAAAAGAATGAATCCAACTCATCGAACATGGTGGAATTCAGGGCATTGAGGGCGTCGGGGCGGTTGAGATGGAGGATCAACACGTCGCCCCTCATTTCAGGCAGTAGGGTTTGAAATTGTTTCATGGGGTAAAAGTAA
>JBATMM010000525.1:0-1560 GCA_049289835.1 Saprospiraceae bacterium
CAATATCATTACTTGAAACATCACTTCAAAAGGGTCAAAAATTTGAATTGTGGGCGACGTTTACGAATGACCCGGATCTGCTGTCTTTGAAGGATGATCCCGAGTATAAGAAGATGATCGGAAAATAAAAAAGATCAGGTGATTGAGTGATCAGGTGATCGGGTGATCGGGTTTTTTTCTATGTGACATTCTATGTGAACTATGTATCTATGTGGTTCAATTTTTTAGTCGTTTCGCTTCGGCTCCGCTCAGTGACCGACAAACTTTATCCTAAAATGTTTCGACTCCGCTCAACACGGAAAGCAAAAGTCAAAAAGAGGACGCGGATTAAAAGGGAAATTTTATGATTTAATAAGATTTATTTTCGAAAATGAATAATATATGTCGCAGTTTTCTAAGTGACGGTTGCTGAGCTGTAGCACAAGGATGAGGGTGAGCTGGTCGAAGCATCTTGTGTACTTAAGTTCCTAAGTGGTTCAAAAAGGAGGACGCGGATTTATCGTGGCAAATGCTCTCACGGGGAAAGTGCCCATTCCTTTTACTTTTGGAGGCACTGCGGAAAATAAAAATTCACCTGCGGGGATTTGATCGAGGTTTGTCAGATGTTCTACGATCAGAATTTCAGCGCTTAATAAAATGGAATGAACAGGTCTTCTTTTGCCTTAAGTATCATCTATGTTGTGACTATCAATACCGACAAGGACCGCACCATTTTCTCTCAGATAAACAGCAGCTGCTTCTGTCAGGAATGGATGACCGGAAAAATACCTTTCTGAATTCCAATGTGCTGACCAACCTGTGTGCACTAATACTGCTTTGCCCGTTAAATGATGATGAAAAAAGAATTCAGGGCCGATAGCCTGATGTCCAAAGGCATTGATCAATACTGAAGGTAAATTCGCCATTTGATCAATATTGATCTCAGACAGATCATGACCATCTTCATACCGATGAAACGGGCAATCAATGTAGGTGCCTGTATTGGCCACTATATCAATGCGACCTATTTGAAAGGATGTTCCTTCTTCATAAAATGATTTTGATGCTTCCCTGCTCAGGTAATCACAAATCACAGGAGCGGGTAAGCCTTTGTAAGTGATCAATCCATCAAAGACTGTATGACTGAGGTCGATATATTCCATTTGGTGAAATTAATGAAGAATCGTGCAAATGGCAGGAGCAAACTCCTGCCATGGCATGATATCAAACTCCTGCCAAGGTAAGTGAAGGCCATGGTTGGAGTTTGCTCCAACCATCCTGGTGAGTGATGTACGAATGGCAGGAGCAAACTCCTGCCAAGGCATTACATCAAACTCCTGACATGGCAATACTTCTAAACTAATTATCTTTCAACCTGGAATTAAAATCAAAAGATAAAATGATGTCCTCATACAAAAACTGTCAAAGCTGTGGAATGCCGTTAAAGAAGGATACGGAAGGCGGAGGCACAGAAGCCAATGGAACGAAGAGCCTGAAATATTGCAGCAAATGTTACACTGCAGGAAAATTTAATAATCCTGACATCAATACACCCCAGAAGATGCAGGCCTTTGTGAAAGA